>DASRAT010000131.1:0-4022 GCA_035638015.1 Gemmataceae bacterium
TCACCCCAAATTAACTTGGCCCCGCCGGCCCCAAAACGTTGGTAGCGGCGATAGGTCAGCTCGCCTGGATGGCCGTCGAGCGTGCCGTCGCAGCCTTCCATCGGCTGAATGCACATGGCATTGCCGGCCCGCAGTGATCCAAATTGCACGGGGCGGAACAGCGGTGCGAAGTCCTCGCTGAAGCGTAGATCAAGGCCAAGCTCGCGATTGGCGGCTTCAATGTCGGCGAGGGTGTGGTATTTGAAATAGTGGGCCAAGATAAAATCCTACTCGTTGCCAGCGTGCCGAGAAGCAGTCATTTGCCGCCACCCATCAAGCCGTTGTGAAAGTTTGTTTGATCGTCTGCTCCGGCAGGCGCGATTTTGCTCGCTGTTTCAGGCGACCACAAACCGCCCGGGCCAAATGTCCGGTCGGCACCGGCGCTGATGATCTGAAAGCCCCGAGACATGTGAAATCGTGGCAAATTTTCTCCCAGAATATAGGGTTTGGCACCCAATGATGCACAATCCTCGGCGTCAAATTTGCCATTTGAATGAACGCCGAAATACGCGTAAGGCTTATCCTTAGCAGGGTCATTCTGGCCATACGGATCGTTATAAGACCAAAAGCCGTTGCCCGAGCGATCTCGAAGGCGGTCCGACCTGAAATCGAAGAACGGCCCTTTGCGTTCTTTGGTCATGGCCAGATTTGCAGGATTTTTCCCGTCGCCTGAAAAACCAAAGCAGCCCGGCGGATTTTTCAATGGGATACCGCCAAGGAAAAACACAAGGCATTGATCGCCTTCCAAAACCACGGGAGGAGACGGCTTGCCGTCGCCGTTCCAGTCGATGAATTCCGTCTGCCATTTTTCCGCTATTCGCGGGAACAAACTCAGCAAATATGCCTTTGAATCCGCGGCCAACGGGCCATTACCACCATTATCCCCCAGACGTTCACACAACATGATTTTGCTGGGGATGTAGGCGACTTTGAAATCCGTTTGAAATGCTTGCAATGCGGCTTCGAAATCTCTGATTTCGGCAAACGTCTTAGACCGGGTACTATCGTCGAAAGGTTGACTGCCATAGTGCACACCGAAACCTACTAATGCCGTCAAGCTCAACACCATGCCGATCACTGATCGCGACGCCCGCGATTTGTAGACTGCCGCTGTCATCAAACCGCAAAGGCTCGCCAACAAACCAAGGCCAGCAAGTACCGATGGCGCGGTGTGGTGTTTTGATCCCCAATCCACAACAGCCCAGGTAATGGCCGCAACAGGCAGCGCAATCGACACCCATCCGAGCACTGACCCCACAGTGTTGGAGGATTTGGATTGAAACGTGGAGGGTACAATTTCTTTGGCAATCATGACAGCCCCTCTCGGTCAATTCGGCGGCCATCCATCCACAGGCTGCGCCCGATTGGGATTGATCAACTGCAACATCACCTGCGGCGAAAACTGATCGCGATTCACATAATGTGCCTTGCCGTCCGCGCACATGACGTAGAACCCGCCCCCAAAAACGCCTCCCAGCGCCGGCATCTTGCTGCCTTTGACCACCAGTTCATCCGGCTTCGTCCATTCCACGGACTTTTCGCCTTCCGCCACCAACCAGGTGTTGCTAGTGCCGGCGTTGATCATCCCGATCTGCGGTTTGGCATTGGGCGTCGGATAGCAGGTGCCCGGTCCCGTGAAGAGCCGGTAATAGGTTTTGTTGGCGTCGTCACCCGGTTTGGTCCGTGCCGCCTCGAACATCCTGGGCATGGGAAAGGTGTTAAGCACGTTGCGATTGTGAGCGCTGTCCCAGGCCTCGTCGAGCTTGAATTTGCCAAACAGGGCCTGTTGCTGGATGTAGGGCAAAATGGCCACGCGCCAGCTCAGTTTGCCCTGGCCGTTGACGCTCGACATTGGAAAGTTCTTGGAGTCGTTGTAAAGGTGGAATGCCTTGCCGATTTCCGCGAGGTTGTTCAACGTGGTTGTTCGCTCAATCGGCCCCGGCGGGTTGCCGACGTCTTTTTTTGGGTTTTTCATCGCCTCTTCTTGGCGTTTTTGGTTTTCTTCGATTTGCTTGCGATTTTGCTCGTCGATCTGCTTGGCCACTTTCTGCATATTGGCGGCAGCCTGGTTACTGGCAGTAGTGGCCATGCTCGCAAAAAGGAAATACCAGGCCACGGTGATGAGCATGGCAAGCACGCAGATGCCCGTGCCAACACAGGGAAAAACCAAACCCCGCCTCTCCGCGACGAGTGCCACGATTACACCGATGCCCCCGCATGTCAAACCCAGGCCGCCAAAACCCAGAGCGAACGGCATGCCGCAACACGGTATGAAGCTAAAAATCAAAGCCACCACGCCCAAGCCCGTCGCCGTGCCGCCAAGCGCCATCTGGACAGCCGTGCTTTGCTGAGTTTCATGGGCATCGCGGCGCGGCCCGCGCTGGCGCCGCTCGGGACGGTCATCGTCATCGTCGTCGTGTCGAGAGCGCGGCTCATCCATGCGCCTGACGTTGGGCGCCTTGGCCATCGGCGGTGGCGGTTCCGCGCGCATTCCCGAGTCGCTCGCCGACAGTGCGTCGGGAATCTCACAGATCGTCTGGCACTTGGGGCATTTGAGCCTTTTGCCTGCGGCAGTGTCGGGAGCGTTGAGCGTAGCGTTGCAACCGCTGCATATCACTTTGATGGACATGGTGTGGTCTCAATGAAAACGAGGCTGCCGCGCGGGCAAATGGGTGTCAATCACTATCTTGTTGCACGGCAATAGCGGAGGCAAGCGGAATTGCTCAATAAAGTGACCCAAAACTCTCGTTCCCAGGCTCTGCCTGGGAACGCAATGCTCTCGAGGCTCTGTCTCGTCGCATCCTTAACGCCAGGCAGAGCCTGGCGGGCAGTGCATTCCCAGGCGGGAGCCTGGGAACGAGAAAACGTTGCGGCGGCCTGCTAATCCGCCGCTTCGGCGGCTACGGCCAATTCTTTCCGAGCAGGCTGCAGCGTCGGCTTCATCCGCAGATACACCAGATACCCAATCAACCCCAGCGTCCAGGTGATCACCCGCCGCACCAGCGATCCCAGCACGCCCGCCGCATTGGCATAGCCCACCATCTCATACAAAAAGCCAAAGCCAATCTCGCCGCCGCCGACGCCGCCTGGCAACGGCACACTGGCTTCAAACATCATGCCCACTGGGATAATCAGAAAGTGACAGGCCATCGTTGGAATGCCATCCGCCGGCGTCAGCGTCAAGGCGGCAAAGTAAAACGTCAGCACAAAGCCAATGTGGCCCACCATTGACAATAACAGCGTGATAACCACGCTGCCCCCGCGCTGGCGATACATGTGCAGCGCCCGCCACAGTTCCGCAAACGAGCCGCCGATCTTGGGAATCCGCCCCAGGCCACGGGCGAAGCTCTCGCTGTGTTCGTCCGAAACAAATCCCGCCACAAACCATACGGCGAAGCTGGCGGCGGTGGAGCCCAGGGCAATCAGAATAATCGTTTCCAGATAAGCAATGGCCTTGGCATCCGGCGAGACCTGGTGCATGAACCCGCCCAGCCAGGCCACGCCGCCGATCAGCGCCACCAGCCAAAACAAGCCGCACAAGCCGATGAAGCGGTCCACCATGACGGTAGCCACCGCGACGGTCCGCCTGCTTTGTTCACGGGCCACAAACGCCGCCTTGACGATATCGCCGCCAATCGAGCCGGGCAGAAAAGTGCTGAGGTAAAAGCCTATCAGGCCCAGGCGCACCGAGTCGGCAAACGTAAACGGCAAATCCTGGGCGCGAACCAGCACATACCAGCGGTAAAAGGTGAGCAGGATGCCGACAAAGTAACAAGCAGCCGCCAGCAGGAAAGCCGTAAAATTGACGGAGCCGTCGCCGTCAATGACCTTCTGGAACGCGTCGCTCAACCCCGGCCCATTCTCGGTCGGTTCCCAGTAGCGCCAGACCACCCACACCAAGAGGCCGATGCCCAAACCGTATTTAAGAAGGGTGACGACCAGTTGCTTCTTCACGATGCCTTCCTGACAACAGGGGCGAGTGT
>DASRAT010000132.1:0-2172 GCA_035638015.1 Gemmataceae bacterium
TCAACGGCAATGGTAACCGGCCCCATGCACAAGAAACCGAAGGCCACCAGACCAAAGGCGAATATGGAGTGAACGCCAATCAGCGGCCCGCCGTTCATGAGCTGGACGCGCATAACTTCGTCAAGGCCCTGCTGGCTGACGAAGAACGCTCCACCCATGAGGCCCACCATCAGCATGCCCATCCAGAAGGCGGAGAAGTTACCGGCAACGATGCCGCTCAAAATGGTTAGCGAGGAACCGCCTTCCCGCGACGCGGTGACGATTTCATGAACGTGTTTGGAATGAGAACTGGTGAAGATCTTGGTAAATTCGGGGATCAACACCGCGCCGAGTGTGCCGCAACTGATGATCGACGCCAGTTGCCACCAAAGATTGGTCAGCTTGCGGCCGCCGATCTCCAGGTCACTGATAAGCAATCCGCTCATCAAAAACGAAGTTGTGATACATAGAATTGCGGCAATCCAGATGAGGCGGGTCAAAGGTTGCTCGAAATCGAACTCTTTTAGCCCTTTGTACTTGGCTTCGGAAATCGCCTGGTTGACGAAATACGACACGCCGGACATGAAGTCCATCAGGAAGCGCATGGCGAAAATCCACACGATCAGCTTGGCCTGGATTTCGATGCTGTTGACGGCCAAAGTGATAAACGCGATGAGAGCAACGCCGGTTACGCCATAAGTCTCGAAGCCGTCAGCGGTTGGGCCGACAGAGTCGCCAGCGTTGTCGCCGGTGCAATCCGCGATGACACCAGGGTTGCGAGGATCGTCTTCCTTGACCTTGAAGACGATTTTCATGAGATCGGAGCCAATATCGGCAATCTTCGTGAAGATACCGCCGGCAATACGCAGAGCCGAGGCGCCCAGTGATTCGCCAATGGCGAACCCAAGGAAGCAGATGCCGACGACTGCCCGCGGCACGAACAGGAGAATGATGACCATCATGACCAGTTCGAGCGAAATTAAATACAGGCCTACCGACATGCCCGAACGTAGCGGAATATTGACGACATCCCAAGGCTCGCCCCGCAAGGAGGCAAAAGCGGTGCGGCAATTGGCGTAGGTGTTGACCCGGATACCGTACCAGGCCACCGCGTAGGAACCAGCCATGCCGACCACCGCGAAGAGCAGCACAAAAACGACCTGCATCACCGGCGCCATGAGCGTCGGCGTGGCAACTTCTTCAATCGTTCCCTTGTATTTGCTCCATTGCTCCGGCGTCAGGGTTTTCTCGATGGCTTTAAGGAAATCGGCCTTCGCCAGCTTCTTATCGTCATCGATTTTTGGATTCTTGACGGCTTCGATGTTCAGCTCATCGACCTTCTTGTCCGCCTCCGCCTTCGATTTGCTTTCCGTGGCGGCCTGCTTGACTTTTTCGCGGATCGGCAGCAGTGCCGCCATCCGCGTCAGGACATCCGGATCGACCTCCTTGTCATCCACCTTTTTGCTCTTCAATTCCTGAATAGTGCGATAAGTCAACTCATGTTTGTCGTCATGCCCGAAGCCCAGCAAGTAGTAGGAAATGGCGATTGCGATGAGGACGAATAACATTAAGAGGAACTTACCCTGCTGGATGAGGTATGTCTTGCAAGTTTGGAATATGACCTCCGCGACATCGAGCATCGACTTGTGCGCGGGCAGCTTGTGGATTTGGGTTCGCAGGTAAAGGCTGATGCCGAGGGTGCCGCAAATGACCATGGCCCCGCAGAATAACAGCCACCAGGCACTGATTCTCGCCCCGAAGACGTCAAAATGACCAGCGTGCAAATCCGGAATGGCCAGGTCGGCCTCGCTGGCATGGACAGTTCCAGCGGCCAAAAACAAGACAATAAGGGACAAAATGATGGTTTTCAGTCTCGATATGGCCACTCCCGGCCCTCCTTGAAGTACGCACCGCGGGCGATGCATTGTAGAAAAAACCTATTCGTGTGAGACGGTTTGTATAGCGATTCCTAATACAGTCCGGCAAGCCTTGACGCTTGCGGCTTTGCATTATGCCAGGGAAGACGCATGAACGACCCACAAACACTTGAGCCGCCCGTGCCCTCCGTTTGGCGAGCGTGGTACCATTTAGTGCGCAGCAGCTGGCAACGCCAGGCCCGCGCTCATCTCATGGTCTGGATCGCAGTCGGCCTGGTGCTTTTTCTGACCGTCATTGTTGCCATGCTCAATAGCA
>DASRAT010000133.1:0-10448 GCA_035638015.1 Gemmataceae bacterium
TACAACAAGGCACATTGCCCTACGCCACGGGGGAACCTGTTGCTAATCCGTGAGCCGATTTGTGCCATTGTGGTTGAAACTAATCATTGGCTATCAAGAACGCCGGGCGCACTTTGTTTCGGGCCACCTTCGGAAAGTAGACCAGGCCTCTGAAACTCAAAAGATCCTCGCTGAGAGGTATGGTTATAGTGTTCCTATAGGTTACACGTTTGTGCGGCCTCACGAGCGCGGAAATGTAAAGCGAGAAGTTGTTTTTCGGAGCCGATCAGCGCTTCGATCACTATATACCGTCGTGAACGAACAAAACGGAACAGGCGTAGTTAAATGGTTTCAATTTGAACGAGACGTGTATTCGCTGATGGGTGCCTTAGGTTTTTCGGTTCAACACGTCTCCGCCGCAAAGGCGGGAGATGGCGGGGTGGACGTTTATGCGTCAAAAGGCGACGACCTTGAAGAAGTCAATTGGGTTATTCAATGCAAATGTTGGCGCCGCAAAGTTGGCCCATCCGTTGTGCAAAACCTAATCGGTGCCTTGGCGGACTACCCCGCCGGTACTCGTGGAATGATTGTGACGACAAGCATGTTTACTCGTCAAGCAAACGAAAAGGCTGATAAACACAACATTCGGCTCATGGATGGGACAGAGTTTTTGGAGCGGATCAACAAATGAGGTGGTCCAACAATTGTCGGCGGGGTGGCCGTGATGGGATGCACGTGCTTTCAGGGCGAGCTGCCCGTCCAAACGGTACAAGACCTTATTGTCCGAATCGCCGCCAACCTCTCATGTCTCGCAAGCCAGCTTCAACCCCAGCGCCTCGGCCAATTTGTCCGCCGTGGCCATGCGGATGTCGCGTTCGCCCGAGAGAAAGCGCGACACCACGATTTGCGATACGCCGGCGTCTTGTGCGATTTGATACATCGACTTGTCGGTGGCCCGCAATGCGTCCTTGAGGGTTTGACTCAATCGTCCCGGCGCGCTGCCGCTGGGCGGCGCGGGAGGAAACTCAGCCTGCACTTTGCGGCGAACTTCCTGGTCACGCGCGATTTCGTCGGCCGTTAGCCGACGATCACGAAACACGCGCTCGATTTTTTTGCTCATGATTGGACCTCACCGAGATTCAGGAACTTCGTAGGCCGTCACGACCCGAATCGTGTCCTCATCGATTTGGTCGTAGACGACGATGATGTGGATATTTTCAAGCGTGTAGCCCCATGCGCACGGTCGCCCCGAGGACGCACTCGTGCCTTCGCTCGTCGAATTGGTAAGTGCCTCCTCGACATCGTCGATGCTCAAACCATGTTCCGCAATGTGCTGCACGTTGCCATCGGGGTCGTCCGGGTCGTCCCAGATGATGCGAAATATGTTCATGTTCGCACGTCATTATAAACGTAAATCGAGTGGGATGCTAGTCAAATGACTACGAAACTTTGATGGCTTGGGCAACTCGAACCTTGCGGCGGGGTTGCACGTAGTGGATACGGCTCCCCTACCACTCCATCGCCTCCAACCGATCCTCCGGATCGGTCACCAGCTGCTCGACCATGTGATCCAGCGCCCCCTGGATTTCGCTGGCCCGCTCCGGCCGGCTGGAGGGATGAAACTCCAGGCATTTGTGGACCAGGTCGCACAAATCCGGCGGGGCTTGCGGGACCAGCTCCTGCACGGGTTTGAGCAGATTGCGAAAGGTGTCCTTGTCCATCGCCATGCCGTCCGTGGAGGTGATGGTCGTGGGCGGCAGCCGCCAGGTCAGCAGGCGATACATGGTGGCGCCGAAGTTGTAGATGTCGGTGCGTTCGTTGACGATGTGCTTGCGGCCTTGTTCGGGGGCCATGTATTCGGGCGTGCCCTGGACGCGGTCTTTGGCCTGGCCTTTAATCCAGGCCAGGCCGTAGTCGATGATCTTGACCTCGCCGGTGCGGCTGAGCATCAGGTTGTTGGGTTTGAGGTCGGCATGGCAGACGCCGCTGCGGTGCATGTGGACCAGGCCGGCGGCGATTTTCTCGAAGATTTGCAGCAAACGGGGGATCGACAGCCCCTTCATGGTGTCCAGCGTCTTGCCGTTGACGTACTCTAGCAACAGGTTCGCCTTTTTGACGCGGAACAGCCAGTCGCGCTCGGTTTCGAGGGTGTAGACTTTGATGAGATTGGGGTGGCCCAGCATGGCGGCGACTTTGATTTCGTGCTGGGCCTGGTCGAGGAATTTTTGATCCTCCTTGCTGTCCAGCGGCACGACCTTGAGCGCGTATTGTTTGCCGTCGGCACTGCGGTGGATGTGCAGAATGGTGCTGTGGGCCCCCTTGCCCAGGGTGCGCAGGACTTGGTATTTGCCGATGGGGCCGATTTCCATGACGAGCCGTCCGCACGGAGACGTGGAGAGTTTTCCTGCATCATACCACAGCCGGGGTTGGAGACAAGGAGACGAAGTGACATGGTGACGGGGAGACAGGGAGACTTGGAGACAGGGAGACAAGGAGACATGGCTGGGCGCGCATTATCGCCGGTCTCCTTGTCTGCCTGTCTCCCTGTCTCCTTGTCTAGTGAATCCGCTGAGTTGGAGAAGCTGACAAAAGCATACGGTCACGACCTGTTCGCTCGCATTGGCCGGGGTGGGCCGGTGCTGTTTAGCCCTGGTTGGTTTGATGAGCGGATGATGGAATGGTCGATGGCGGATGAGGCGGTCAAGGTGCAGTTTTTTCGGTTTGTCGATGTGTTGCCGCAGTTGACGTCGCCGCAGCAGATTTGCCAGCATTTGCGGGAGTATTTTAGTGAGGCCAAGGAGCGGTTGCCGGGTTGGGCGGCGCTGGGTGTCCGTTGGTTGCCGCGAGAGGGGTTTTTGGCCAATCTGCTGGCCAAGGTCGCGCGAACAAATGCTCAGCGGCTGGCGCGGAGGTTTATCGCAGGATCGAATGTCGAGGAGGCGTTTCAAACCATCGCCGCCATGCGGCGGCGCAAACTGGCGTTCACCGTGGACCTGCTCGGTGAAGCGACCATCACCGAATCTGAAGCGGACCATTACCAGGGGCATTACCTGACATTGCTCGACGGCCTGTGTAACCGTGTCAACGCCTTGCCGGGGGTAAACCAAATCGATGCGGATCCCGATGGGCCGCTGCCGCGCGTGAATGTGTCCATCAAGTTGTCATCGCTTTTCAGTCAGTTTGATCCCATTAACCAGGTTGGCACCAGCAGGGCCGTGCGCGATCGGCTGCGGCCCATTCTGCGGTTGGCCAAGAAAAACGGGGCTTTTGTCAATTTCGACATGGAGCAGAGCGGGTTCAAGGACATCACCATACGCATCTTCCGGGAAATCCTGGAGGAAGCGGAGTTTCACGATTGGCCTGATGTGGGCATCGCCATTCAAGCGTATTTGCGCTCCTGCCACGATGACCTGCAAGGCCTGGCTCAATGGGCCGAAAAACGCGGCACACCCGTGTGGGTGCGGCTCATCAAGGGGGCGTATTGGGATTACGAAACCGTGGTCTGTGCCCAGCAAGGTTGGCCCGTGCCGGTTTTCACGCAGAAACACGCCACCGATGCCAACTATGAGGCGATGACGCGATTTTTGCTGGAGCACGCGCAATGGTTGCGGCCGGCATTCGGCAGCCATAATGTGCGCAGTCTCGCCCATGCCATGGCTTACGCGGAAACGCTGGGTCTGCCGCCGCGCAGTTATGAAATTCAGATGCTCTACGGCATGGCCGATCCGATCAAGGACGCGCTCGTCTCGATGGGCCGGCGCGTGCGTGTCTACACGCCCTATGGTCAACTCTTGCCCGGCATGGCTTACCTGGTTCGCCGGCTTTTGGAAAACACCGCCAACGACTCTTTTTTGCGGGCCAGCTTCACCGAGCATGTGCCCGAGGAGCGGCTGCTCATGAATCCCTCTTCAGAAGTCCGGAGTCCGGAGTCCGGAGTCCGAAGTCTGCCAAGCGATAATGGTCAGGCCGCGGACGCCGGACACCGGACGCCGGACTCCGGACATGCTTTCGGATTTCGCAACGAACCGATTGCCGATTTCAGCATGGCGGCTGAGCGCGATGCGATGGCGGCCGCGCTGGCTGAGGTTAAACGCAACTTCGGCAAGAAGTATCCGCCTGTGATCGACGGGAAGGCCTTGGAGGCGCCGCAATGGATCGACTCGGTTGATCCGTCGCGGATGAAGGATGTCGTGGGCCGTTGGGGTAAAGCAACAGTCCACCAGGCTGAGGGAGCAATCGCGGCAGCACGCCATGCCTTTCCGCGCTGGCGCGACACCGCGGCCGCGGAGCGGGCGGAATGTTTATTTAATGCGGCCAGGATCATGCGGCGACGGCGCTGGGAGCTGGCCGCGTGGCAGGTTTATGAGTGTGCCAAGCAGTGGCGGGAAGCTGATGCTGATGTGGCCGAGGCCATTGATTTTTGCGATTACTATGCCCAGCAAATGCTGGCACTGGCCAAGCCGCGTCAGGTGCATTTGCCGGGTGAGGAAAACGATAACATTTACGAGCCGCGCGGTGTTGCGGTTGTGATTGCACCCTGGAATTTTCCGCTGGCGATTTTGTGCGGCATGACCGTGGCGGCGCTTGTTACGGGCAACACTGTCATCATCAAGCCGGCGGAGCAATCGGCGGTGATCGGCGCCAAGCTAATGGAGATACTTCAAGAGGCAGGCGTGCCGAGCGGGGTTGCCAACTTTCTTCCCGGTATTGGCGAGGAGATTGGTCCAACGCTTATCAACCATCCCGACGTGGCGATGATCGCCTTTACCGGGTCCAAGGGCGTGGGCCTGCTCATCAACCGCGAGGCCGCCACACAAAGTCCGGCGCAGGATCATGTCAAGCGCGTCATCGCCGAAATGGGTGGCAAAAACGCGATTATCGTGGATGACGACGCCGATCTCGACGAAGCGGTGCTGGGCGTTGCCCATAGTGCCTTTGGCTACCAGGGCCAGAAGTGTTCCGCCTGCTCACGGGCGATTGTGGTCGGCTCCATTCACGATCAATTCCTGGATCGGTTGGTGGAAGTCACGCGCAGTCTCAAGATTGCTCCGGCGGATGATCCTGGTTCCACGATTGGGCCAGTGATCGACGACGAAGCGCGGCAGCGCATCCTTGGTTACATTGGCAAAAGTAAACAGGAATGCCGGCTGGCCTACGCAGGTGAATTGGGTGGATTGGAAAGCCAGGGTTTCTTCGTGGCGCCCCACATCTTCGCGGATGTTGCTCCGACAGCGGCCATCGCCCAGGAAGAGATTTTCGGTCCGGTGCTGGCGGTGATGAAAGCCGGCAATCTCGATGAGGCGCTGAACATCGCCAATGGCGTTCCCTACGCGCTCACCGGCGGCTTGTATTCGCGCAGCCCGGAGAACATTCGCCGCGTCAAGCGCGAGTTCCGGGTCGGCAACCTCTACATCAATCGCAAGACCACCGGAGCGCTGGTGCATCGGCAGCCGTTTGGCGGCTTCAAGCTTTCCGGCATTGGATCCAAGGCGGGCGGGCCGGATTATTTGCTGCAATTTCTGGTGCCGCGGACGATCACGGAGAACACGATGCGACGCGGATTTGCACCACAGGCGGGGGAAAAAGGATGAACGTTTGAGCTGGGACTTGTGATGCCTGTTGCATCGTCCCCTTCAAAGCAGGAGGCTGACCCATTTTCGCGGCGAATGGGATCCAGCTTGGCCTTCGCCTTATTGGCCGGCGAAATCCCAGGACTGATTTGAGGCTGGACTTTGTCCAAACCGCTTTTCAGCAGCGCGGGATTGAATCCGGAACTCGTTACTTCGCCAATTTTAATGCGATGGCCTTTATACCGAATTTCTGCGGTGTAGTAAAACCTCTGGGCTTCGGCGTAAGTATTGAAACTCGCTATCGCCACCCACCGCGGCTGGTGGAGCGACGGCTGTGGTGGTTGACCGGGCCGTGTTGGGTGATGTGGTCCAGCCACCTGGAACAAGACGTATACCGCATATTTGGTTGTGCTTCTTTGCGATGGCAAGTTCTGGCTAAATCCGGTTTGCTCTGCGGCTAACCAACCCGCACAGGCCAGGAACGCGACTGCCAGCAAGGTTGTGATGCGACCAATCATGTGAGTCTCTGTGTTGCGACCAAGCCAATTTGAAATCCACACGATTTAACCTTTTGCAAGCAGCGTACCAGATTTGACAAAATGATATAAGTAATTATTAAAATTATAGTTATGTTGATGAATAGGTATCTTTTGTATCATTTTTGTGTCTTCTTTTTGATACCTGGCTATCAGTTTTGATTACAGTGGCCAATCGTCTTATCCTCAGCCCGACAAAAGGAAGTCAAACATGTCTCTGCGTATTTTCGGCGTGGCGTCGATGCTATTAGTCGTTGTGTCATTCGCCGCCGGCCAGCTTCCCGGCGAACTGAAAGGTCACAACGGGTTCGTTCACCATGTTGCTATTAGCCCTGACGGAAAGCTCATGGCGACCGCCAGTCTGGATGGCACCGTCAAGCTCTGGGACGCCAAGACCGGCAAGGAATTGAAAACGCTAAAAGGCCATGCTGGGCAGGTCTACTGTGTTGCCTTCAACCACGACGGCACGCTGCTGGCTTCCAGCGGTCACGACAAGTCCATACGCCTTTGGAATGTCAAGGACGGCAAGACGGTCAAGCAATTGCAAGGCCACACCGAGAGTGTCGACTGGGTCGCGTTCAGCCCCAGCGGCAAGGTGCTGGCGTCCTGTGGAGCCGACAAATCGGTCCGCCTATGGTCGGCTGACGCGGGCAAAACGATCAAGAGCTTCAATACCCACAAAGACAATGTCTACTGCGTTGCCTGGAGCCCCAACGGCAAACTGCTCGCCAGTGCCAGTAACGACGCCACCATCAAGATTTGGGACGCCGAGGCAATGGAGGAAACCCACTCGCTCGCCATCAAGGGATCGAAAGACGGTGTCCTGCAGGTGACTTTCGCGCCGGATAGCAAGACGCTTTATGCGTGCGGTTTCGACAAGCATCTTTATGCGTGGGACGCCGCGAAGGGCACGGAGCTGAAAAAACTTGGACCGGCGCCGGATCCGTTGTACGGCCTGGCCGTATCCAAGGACGGCAAGACGGTCGCCACCGCCAGCTATGGCGGTGAGTTACGGTTGTGGGACACAAAAAGCGGCAAGTATAAGTCGCTGCAATTGCGTGAAGGCAAGGTTGACGGCGTTGTCACCTATTGCCTTGCCTTTACGCCGGACGGCAAGGCGCTGGTCACCGGGCATGAGGTTAACAACGCGGTGCGGGTTACGGCGTTGGACAAATTCAAGGCCGGGCAATAGCCCAAACGCACCGGTTACTTTTTCTCAACCACCGTGATCTCGCTGTAAAACGTGTTGCCAAACGGATCGACATCTTCGGTGCGCGACATGTCGAACAACAGGTAGCGGTATTTCCCGAGCGACGCGGCTTTCGAATCCGCGATGCTGACGCCATATTGGCCGCCTTCTTCCTCGCCGGCTTTGGGGCGTGTGTCCACGGTCGCCAGCAGTTTCCAACCTACCGTGGCCGGGTCGGTGCCGGCTTTGGGCTGAGCGCTAAAATCCTTGGCGGTGCCGTCGCTGACGTAAAGCTTGTACACTTGCGGTCCGCGGGTGTTGGGGTGCCAGGAATAGGTGTTGACCTGCTTTATCTCGATCACCTTGCCCAGATCCATGAGCACACGGCCGCCCTTGCTGCCCTGATTGAAAAAGAAATTGGCGGCTGGTTCGTCCTCATCGGTGGGAAGTTTGCCGTCGGTGAGCAAAGTCACCGGGCCGCCGTTGCCGTCTTTTTTGCCGGAAACGATGCTGACCGTGGCCTTGCGGGCGGCAGTTTCCATCGTTGGCGAAGGGATTTTCTTGAACTTGAAATCCGCCGTGGCATCGGCGTTGGAATTGTGCTCCACGGTGATTTGCACGTCCGCTCGCGCGGCCATGGCGGCGAGCAGCAGGGTGAAGGTCGCAAACAGCAATGGCTTGAAGTGCTTCATGGGTATGGATCTCCTGGGATGGGAGGAAGCGTGTTCGATGGCTTCAACCTATGAAATCCGGTGAAAACTCGTCAATGGGCTGACGAAGCGAGCTACGCGATCAACCAATTCCGCTTTCGGCTGGACCCTCCCCGGCGGCGCTGGTACGCTCGCATACGTCGTACCCAAGGGCGGAGGATCTGCCATGCGTGCATCGCTGGGGCTTTTGTTGTTTGCTTCCGCACTACTGCTTACAAGCTGGGCTGCACCAGCCGAGCCGTCGCTGCAAGCCGCCGCCAAGTCCGGACAACAAAAAACACCTCTGCTGAAAGACAAGTATGGCGACCCCTTGCCCAAGGGCGCACTTGCACGGCTGGGCACATTGCGGCTCCGCACCGGCGCATCCGACATGGTGGTCTCCGCCGACGGCAAAAATCTGATCACGGCTGCGGGCGGCACTGTTTGCCGTTTGGACGCTGCAACCGGCCTGGTGCTCGATACCAAGCATTTGAGTGCAACCCCTGCGACATCGAGCCGGCTGTCGCCAGACGGCAAGACGCTGGCGGTGCCGGAGGGAAATGGGCTTGCGCTCTACGACATCGCTTCAAGCAAGCGGCTTCACATTCTGCCTGTTAAAGGTCTGTCCTGGGCATTCGGTCCAGACGGAAAAACGTTGATTGCACCTAGCGATGCTCAAAAGGATCCAAGCTGCATTCGCCTTTGGGACATTGCCACCGGCAAGCAACGGGCTGTGGTGGAATTGTCAGAATTTGCCTGGAACGTAGCTGTCACCCACGACGGCAAACGGCTGCTGGCTTCGCTCGATTCGTCCACATTGGCGTGTTTCGATGTCGCCACCGGCGAGGAACTGTGGCAAGACGACACCGCTTGGCCCGGCAATATCGCGGTCTCTCCAGATGGCAAAACAATTTGCACGGACCATCATCTGGGTCGCGGCCCCTTGAAATTGTGGAACGCCGAAACCGGCAAGGCGCTCGGCATTCTCGGCACGGAAAGTCCGACCCATTTTTTGTTTTCTCCAGATAGCAAGCTTTTGGCCGCGGGAACCCCAGATGAAACGGTGATTTGGGATGTTACCAAGCAACAAGTGGCACATCGCTTCGCCACTGGTGGACTTCGTGTCGCCTTTTCTCCGGATGGGCGATCGCTGTTTACCTTAGGCGATCTGCTATTGCGCTGGGACGTGACCACCGGCAAACAGATTTACAAACACACCAGCACGGAGGGACATACGGGGTCCGTGGAGGCCGTGACGTTCGCGCCGGATGGCAAGTCGCTGGCAAGTTGGGGCAGAGATGGAACGGTGCGGCATTGGACGTTTCGCGACGGCAAGCATCGCATCCTGCGAAGCGATGCGCCGGAGTATCGGCTGGGCTACTATGATCTTGGCGGCGGCTATCAGGTCACGATTTCAAGCATTCCCTTACTATTCACATCCGATGGCCGCCGCCTCTTGACAGCGGACAAAGAGTACAACCTCGTCCTCACCGACGTGCAAGCCGGCAAAGAAAATCGGCGTTTCGTGTTACCACATTTCAAAATGCCAAAAAATGCCCCGGGCTTCGCTAATGACCCGATCTTCATCCCAACCGTGAACGCCACGGGGTTTTCCGAGGATGGTCGCACGTTGTTCGTGCTGGGGGGATTGCCGGACTTGGGATCCACATTCCTGCCGAAAACCAATCCACCAACACCGAAACCTCTCCTGTGGGCATGGGACGTTTCCACCGGCAAGAATTTATGGACAAGAAACGTGCTGGACCACGTGTTCTCGGCGGGCTTTACGCCCAATGGCCGGCTGCTGTTGGATGCGGCCTTCAACTTGCACGACATGCGAACGGGTGGTCAACGGCAACTAGCGGAAACCCCTTTACACGCCTATCCGGTTACCGCGTTTTCAGCAGACAGTAGACTGATGGCCGTGCAATGGCTCAAGACCATCGCCGACATTGACCTTGAGGTGCGTATTATCGATTTGACCACGGGCAAACATATTGCTCAGATTGGCGAACCTCTCGGCCGGGGCCTACCTATGGCGCTCAGCCCCGACGGCAGAATGCTCGCGGCGATTGGCCCCGACGCGCTGCACGTTTGGCAGGTGTCCACGGGTAAACGATTGCTGCATATTCCAGGCAACGATCAAGCAATCGTCCGAGGGGGCATGCAGTTTGCCAGCTGCATGACTTTCTCCCCAGATGGCAAATCATTGGCGACGGGCCACGCCAATGGCACAATCCTGTTGTGGGACATGACCCCCGCTTGGAACGCTTTGACCGTTCCCAAGGGGCCGGTGGACACCGTCGCTTGTTGGGCCGCCTTGGCTGACGCCGACCCCAAGAATGCTTATTCCGCCATCGACCTATTGGCGGCCAACCCAAGCAAGGCATTACCGTTACTTCGGGAAAAGTTGACTGCCGTGGCGAAAGTCGATCCGAAGTGGCTCGCGGCCCGCTTGGCCGACCTTGACAGCACCAAGTTCAGC
>DASRAT010000134.1:0-9391 GCA_035638015.1 Gemmataceae bacterium
ACGATAACGACCAGTTCAACAAGGGCGGCTTTGGTGGTAAAGGCAGCTACCGTACTCCGGCCGACAACAAGAAGCCGGAGGAGTTGGCCAAGATCAATGCGATTGACATCAAGAATGCGGAGGATCAGGCCAAGATGCTGAATGAGAAATTCGGCAAGGGCAAGACCATCGTCTTCATCGTGCCGACGTCCCAGGCCCACAATGCCATGAGGGCGCTCATCTACAAGAAGGAAATGCCGGGCATAAAGGACCAGCAAGAAATGTTCAGTGACACCATCGGACACCCGACGGCGGCCGTGGTCACGCTGAACAGCTACCTTCACTTTGCCGTGCTTTACAAGCAGAGTCCCGTCGGACTGCCCTTGCCTGACTACCTGAAGAACACCAAGAAGGGCCCGGCGGGGGATGAGAAGATGAACCGCAAGCTCCAGGAGCTGGCCTGGGACCTGGTCACGCATTATCCCCCCAGCGGGGTCACCGCCGCCGCGAAGAATACGGATCCATCCGGCAAGAAAAAGTGATGGGCACGTTGCATGGCTTTGGATGCCGCGGCATCAGCCGCGGGCGGCCTGGCTGGTGAACCGCCGTCGCCCCCAGCCAATCAGGCACAGCTGGCCCAGCCCGCCCCATAACCAGATGAGCGTGTTTACGGTCGCGGCGAAGTATGTCCACCAAACGATGTCGTCTCGCCAAGCGGCCGTCCGCCTCCGGAAGACGGCGATTGCTTGACGGGCGTCGGCGAGACCTTCGGCGAGTCGCTCCGAACCGGCTGCTGCCTCACGAGCCAGAGTGACAAGTTCGCGAGTCAACTGCACCGCCTTGGCGGTTTTCGAGGCTTCGACCCTGGTTCGCAGGCCGCTGAGTGAGTCCGCCGCTCCATCTATCTTGTCGGCCGCGGTTCGAGCCCGAGCGGTCGTTTCGGGATCGTCGTTGAAATAGTCCACGATGTCCGCCGCGGTGCGAACGCCCGCGGTGCCCGCGCGGAGCGAATCGGCGAAATTGTCAACACGGTCAAAGGTTGGAATCAGCTGGTCGAGAAGTCGCTCGATTTGAGCCTGGACACGCGGAAGCTCCGGATTTTCGGCGGCGATTTTTTCGGTGGCTGCGCGGACACCGTTGAGGTCCGTTCGTATGGCGTCCAGCCGCGATTCAATACGGGCCAATTGCTCGTCCACCTCGGCAAAGCCACGGTCAACGCGGGCGGCGACGCGGTCTACCACGGCAATGGTTTTCAGCGCAGCCCACCAGCCGATCCCGACTGCCGTGGCGCACAGCAGCACGCCCGCGAGGCCCAGCGCCACGGCGACAATACCCGGAAGTTTTCGCATGATTGCCCCTTATTAATGCCGTGCACGCCGCACTTGGTTCATGCTTCCGGCGTTTCCACGGTGCCGCCACCGGCGTCTGCAAACGCCTGCCACAGCGCGGTCCATTGCTCGCGTAGTTCCGCGTCGGCGTTTTCCCAAATCACGAATGCCAGTCGGTTGGCCTCGCGGCGCACGGTGACCATTCCTTGCGGTGCACTCAAACGCAACTCGCGCCACGTCTGGGGCGGCTGCTCGTCAGGGAAGGCCAATTCGCCATCAATCATGCGCACTTGAAACGTGTAACCGCGTGCGGCAAGCAAGTCGCGAACGGCAGTCCAGGTCGGTGGCGCCGTTGGAAATGTCACGGTTCGGTCCATGCCCATTGCGGTGGCCTCCTTGGTGGAAATCCCCATTCAAGTATATGGTGTGGTAACTTTTTGGAGCCACATGCGGAATTTCTCCGTGCAAACCGGCGCGAGCCTGCAATATAGTGGTAAAGCGCTTCCCGGAGACAACGCCGATGCCGCAATCCTCGCTTGGCGACCTGCTGACCTATCTGCGCAAGGTCTGCGCTTCCCAGGAAGCCCACCACCTACCCGATGGCGATCTTATTACGCGGTTCCTGACCAATTGCGATCAGGCCGCTTTTGCAATCTTGGTGCAGCGGCACGGGCCGATGGTGCTCAGCGTCTGCCAGCGACTGCTCAGCGACGGTCATGCCGCCGAGGACGCCTTTCAAGCTACTTTTATGGTCCTGGCTCGCCGAGCCGCCTCGGTCATGCGAAGTCAACCGCTGGCCGGCTGGTTGCACGGCGTCGCTCGCCGCGTTGCCGTCAGGGCGGCGGCTCAAACCACGGCTCGCCAGAACAGGGAAAGGCGGCACATCCCCATGCAATCCCCAACGCCCCCCGATGATTTGAACTGGCAAGAGCTGCGTGCCGTTTTGGATGAAGAAATCGGCCGCTTGCCGGAGAAATACCGCTTGCCCATCGTGCTTTGTTACCTGGAAGGCCAAACGCACGAAAAAGCGGCAATGGAACTCGGCGTGGCCAAAAGCTCGCTGACCACACGGCTAGCGCGAGCACGCGACTTGCTTCGCGGACAACTGGCACGGCGTGGCATTACGCTTTCGATTGGAGCTTTGACGACAGCGCTGGCGGACCATGTGTTCGCCGCGCCAATGGCGGCGTTGTTGGCGATCAACACAGTCAAGGCGGCCGCCAGCGTTGCGGCGGGGAAAGCCGTGGTTGGGGGTTTGGTCTCGGCTCGTGCGCTGCTTTGGGCCGAGCAGGCGATGACGGGGATTGTGAAGGCCAAGATGGCGGTTTGTGTTTGTGTGTTGGCGCTAAGTGTCGCAATTGGCGGCGCGGCGGCCGTAGCGTCTCAAGCGTGGAGCGAGCGGGACGAGAGTCACGAAACACCAAAAGTACCGAAGAGCATCAAGGTTGGTCAGGCGAAAGGCAAAACTGTTGACAAAGAGAAAGAGGCTGCGAAGGGGGTCGATTTCCATGGAGATCCATTGCCTGTGGGAGCGGTTGCCCGCATAGGCACCACGCGGTTTTTGCAGGAGTGGGGCGGCTACCTCTACCCCATCGCTTACACACCTGATGGAAAGCACTTGATTTCCATTGACGGCGGCAAGGCGGTCGTATTCTGGGACGCGGCGACTGGAAAAGAAGTCCGACGGATTGAGGCGAAGAAGGAAGGCATTTACACTTTCGTGCTGTCTGCCGATGGCACACAGCTCGCAACCGCAAATTATGGTTATCCTAACATTAGTGTTTGGGATGTGAAGACATGCCAGGAAATCCACCAGATAACGCACAAAACATTGAGAACACCGAAGGTTGCGGAACACCCTGCATCGGTGGTGTTCACGCCCGACAGCAAAAAGCTTGGCGTATCCAAAGGCGATGGTGTCATCCGACTGTGGGACACGGCGACATGGCAAGAACTGGCTCCACTGCCAAAGGGCGGCTCAACGCTGCAACTTCCGAATTTGGGCGTAGCGGTTTACCAATTTCTGCCGGACGGCAAAACGCTGATTTCCGCATATGACGAAGGCTATAACTCCCTTACTTGGCGGGATGCCGGCACGGGCAAAGTGATTCGCCGGCTCAACGTAGAATCCAACTACGGCTATGGCTGGGAGACGGCACTCTCGCCGGACGGAAAACGATTAGCGGCAGTAATAAAGCCCGGTGTACTATGTCTTTGGAATGCCGCCACCGGCGAAGAGATTAGTCGCACAGCTTTGGGCGCAAGTAATTACTGCCTCCGTTTCTCCCCGGATAGTCAAAACTTGGCGTGCATGGTCAACTCCCAAAGCAAAACTTTGTTTTTCGATGCCACCAACGGAAAGGAATTGCATCACTGGAGCGACACCGGTGACACGGTGTTTATTGCCTACTCGCCTGACGGCAAAACTCTGGCTCTATCAAAGCAAACGACGATCGAGCTTCGCGATGTCACCACGGGCAATTCGGTCCTTGCAGTGCAAAGACTTCCTGAGCCTGTTCACTCCGTTGGTTTTACCAATAACGGGCTGTCAATGGTTATCGGTCTGCGCGATGGCCGCGTTAGCTCCTGGGAAACCTTGTCAGGCAAGCCGCTCGGAGCCGGCCAGGATCCGCCCAAGGTTGCCGTTCCGCAAAAACAAATGATGTTCGCAGCCAGTTTCACTTCCGATGGCCAGAAGGCAGGGATGGTGGATGCCAACGGCGTCCTTCACGTGTGGGAACCCCTAACCGGCAAGCTGTTGTCCACCATCGAAAACATGGAAACCAGGGGACAGCGAGCGGCATTCTCACCCGACGGCAAAATCGTCGCCATGCACGACAAAAAGGACATTCCAGGCATTTGGGACACCGCCACCGGTAAGCGTTTGCATACCTTGCCAGCAATATCGATTTTCAGGCGGGTTTTTTCCGATGATAGCCGATTGCTGGCAACTGCCGCCATTTCCCTTGACGGCGTTGCGAAGGAATCAGTCATTCGAGTGTGGGATACCATTACCGGTAAACTCCAGTCGCAACTTGTCTGGACAGACGGCACGCCTGTCTCGAATCTGATTTTTTCAGCCGATGCCAAGTATTTCATTTCATGTCACCAGGTCATCGATCAAGAGTCTGACCAGCGGTCCGTCCGAGTTTGGAGCCTGGACACCACAAAAGAAGTGAACCGTTTTGATTTACCAGGTGTTTCGATTTGGAGTAACGATCGCAGCCTGGCGTTATCGCCCGATTTCAAGACCATTGCCACGCCTACCCGAGATGGCCTCATCCTCTGGGAAATTGCCACGGGCCTGGAGCGTGGTCGGTTTATCGGGCACCGTTCATACGTGTCTGCCCTCGCTTTTTCGCCGGACGGGAAGCTGATCGCATCGGGCAGTGGCGACCGTACTGCGTTGGTTTGGGACGCGACCGGCATCTGCCCAAATGGCAAATGGACAATCCGCAATTTGTCGGAAGCGGAATGCGAAAGGCTGTGGGCCGAACTGGATGCAAAGGATGGCATCACGGCCTACCGCGCAATTTGGAAGCTGGCCGCCGCACCCAAGCAAGCCGTGGATTTTCTCAAGAATCGCATGCTGCTCCCACCCGCACCTGCCGACCAACTCGCCAAGCTCATCACCGATCTTGACAGCGACCGCTACGCCGTGCGGCAAGAAGCGGTTCAAGCATTGGAAAAGCTGGGCGGCCGAGCGGAAGTCGCCATTTGGAAAGCCCTGAAGAACAATCCAACGTTGGAAGCCAAGCAACGATTGGAGCAAATCCTGAAAAAGCAAGACAACGAAGTCATTCGCAAGCTTCGCGCCATCGAAGCAATCGAGCATTGCGAAAACCCCGCCGCGGCGGCACTTTTGGATGCATTAGCGAATGACGCGCCGAACCCTCGGGTGGCGGAAGCCGCTCGGGCGGCTCGCCAACGTCTTTCTAAATTGAATTGAGCTGTCAAAAGCCTTTGGAGGTCAATACGCCACTTCGGCTTTTTGCCCGTTGTAGCTGACCGTCTTGAGGGTCCCCGCCGGCAGCATCAAAACCTTGAACTCCCGCGCGGCGGTCGATTCGTTGGTCACGCCGGCGGGCGGCGCTGCCGAGATCGTCAGTTTCTTCGCGGCGTCGTCCCACGACATCTTGGTCCACGTGCCTTTGTTCTGCAGGTAATTCTGACTGTTGCCGTCATCCTCATACATCGTGAACTCGCCGCTTTGGCCGGTGTAGATCTTGAGCGTTGTCGGCTCGGTCACCGGCTGGGCCATGTATTGCCGCACGGGATCGAAGGGAATGATGGACCCGGCTTTCACATAGATGGGCATCGTCGCCAGGTCCACCTTGCGGGTCACGGTCGTGCCGCCGTTGTGCTTCGTGTTGTCCCACCAGTCGTACCAGGTGCCGGCAGGCAAGTACACTTTGCGCGTCGTGGCGCCCTTTTCGTAGACGGGGGCAATTAGCATGTCGCGGCCCCACAGGTATTCCTGAGATTGGCCGAGCGCCTGCTTGTCGCCTGGATAATGCAGCCACAGCGCTCGCATCAGCGGCATGCCCGTGTCATAGGCCTCGCGTGTCAATGTGTAGGTGTAAGGCATGAGCTGATAACGCAACTCCGCGTACTTTTTCGCGACCGGCTCGATGGCCGGGTTGTTCATTTCCTTTTTCGCGGGCACGTCTTTTTGCCCTTCGAGGAAACCCATGTCGGTCAGGCCCCAGCCCCAGGGCGTGCGCAGACGCCAGATGCGTCCGTGCGAGCGGAATGAACCGTTGAACGCCGAGAATTGAAACCAGCGCGCGTATAGCTCGCCCGTCAGCTCGCTGGTGGTGTAGAAGCCACCCGTGTCCGAACCCCAGTACGGCGTGATGCTCAGCCCGGTGTTGAGGCCGATCCAGATTTGGTCGCGCAGAGTGTTCCAACGCGAATTGGTATCGCCCGACCACATCCACGCGCCCCATTTGGCCATGCCAATGACGCCGTTGCGATTGAGCGTCCACGGCCGCTCATTCGGGGTCGTCATCAAATGGCCTTGATAATACATCTGGACGCGAGTCATGCGCTCGTAGATCGAGAAGCGGTCGCCCTCGTCTGGCCAGAAGGCATCCACGCCTGCCTTGATCAGCGGCTCATGCCGCTTCCAGTAAGGCAGGATGTGATTCTTGTCAAGCTTTTCGTCCGGCCTCGGCGGGATATTACCGACGAGGTTCGGCATCTCCTTGGCGCTGAGGTCGCGCATGTGCACGACGACCTTGACGTTCTTGTCATGCAACTTTTTCAGGACGAGTTTGGGATCGCTCTTGAAGACGACCGGATTGAACTCAAACGACGGCTGGGGCTTGTTCCAGCCTGTCGGCGTAAAGCCCGTGCCCAGGTAAACGACCGAATCGACCGGAATCTGCTTCTTGCGGAAGGTATCGACGACGTCAAGGATCAACTCTTCCGGCGTCAGCTTGGCATCTTTCAACTCACGGTGTGATTGCTGATAACCCAGCGCCCACATGGGCGGCATGGCGGGGGCGCCGGTGAGGTCGCGCAAATCTTTCATGAAGTGTGCCGGCTCCTCGGCGTCGAAAACGAAAATGTCTATGCCCTGCTTCTCGGCCGGCGTAAGGTTTTTTTTGCCACCAGTCTTGTCGGCTTTGTCCACTCCGGCGGTTGGCGAAACATCGTTGGTGGGAATAAATATGCCCTTGGCTTTATCGCGCAGATCGACCTGCACCCACGGTGACGATACGAACAAGCCCCACCCGTCGGTGCCAACCAGGATCGCGATCGGATTGCG
Source organism: Gemmataceae bacterium (assembly GCA_035638015.1). Classification (GTDB taxonomy): domain Bacteria; phylum Planctomycetota; class Planctomycetia; order Gemmatales; family Gemmataceae; genus DASRAT01. The sequence continues at coordinate 7,081 of DASRAT010000134.1, forward strand.
CGAGCCGAGTGTCCCCGAACCCCAGCCTGGCCGCATCACATCCAGCCTGCCGCGGCGATCGAACTGGACTCCCGCCGGGCCGCCCCCTTTTCCCGGTTGCTGTCCGCCTTCGCCCAGGCCCAGCACCGGCGCATCACCGATGTTGAACGACACTTTGCCCGTTTTTTCGTCGAACACCAGCTTTTGTATTTCACGCCCAGTGGCGCTCTTGACGAGAACTGTCAGCGGCGAGGGGCTGACTTCAACGTCCAGCGCGCCTACGCGGGCCTTCACCGGCTTTTCAATCGTGCGTAGGTTGATTACCGGATTTTTGATTTCAAGATCGAGGAGCGACGGGCTCGGCGGCAGCGCCATGCCCACGGGCTTGAGCGTCACGCGGACGCTATGCGCGCCGGCGCTGGTGATGGTCAGTTCCGCCGGCTGACCGCCGCGCGTAATTTCTGCGGCCCGGGCCGCTGGCGCGGCGATTATCGTTCCCAACAGTGCCGAAAGCGCCAACATCATGGTGTGTGTTCGTGCGGTCATTAATCTATTCCCTTCAATGAAAGTTAATCTGAATACTATGCAGCGTGCCAGGCATTGCAACACCATTCCCGATGCGATCAAGTATTGATCTTTCGCAAAGAGGAACTTTGTGTCGCTGCGGGAGCGCGCAAGGCCAATGTGCCAAGTCGGCCCCTTTTTTCTTCCTGAAAGTCCCTATTTGCCCTTAGAATAGCGCAGTCAAATCAACGTCTTCCAACATAAGGAGCCGCCACGATGGTCCTGCGGATTTCTCTCCTCGCAATGTTGTCTCTAGCGCTTGTTCTCGTGACCCAGCCGGCCAGTGCTCAGAAGAAGACCCCGGCGGCAGACGTCGAAGTCCTCAAGGACATCGTCACGGGTAAGGGTGGCAAGAAGACCATGCATCTGACGATGTATCGTCCCAAGGCCAAACAGGAAAAGCCGATGCCGGCCATTGTGTGGATCCATGGCGGCGGCTGGATGCAGGGGAGCTACAACGACACGCAGAGCCGCCATGTCGCCCTGGTCGCGCGGGGTTATGTCGTGGCCAGCATCGAGCATCGTTTCTCGGGCGAAGCGGTCTTTCCGGCCGCGATCGAGGACTGCAAGTTAGCCGTGCGTTTCCTGCGCGCTCATGCCAAGGATTACAACATCGACACGGCCCACATCGGCGCCATCGGCGCTTCGTCGGGTGCCCATCTCGCCGAACTGCTCGGCACGGCCGGGTCGATCAAGGAGCTGGAAGGAACGGGAGGTTGGCCCGAACAGTCGAGCAAGGTGCAAGCCGTGGTGGCCTACGCCGGCATGACCGATCTCATTCGCTTTGGGTCCGGCAGCGGCAAGGACATGACGACCAAATTCCTCGGCGGACCCGTCACGGACAAGAAAGCCCTGGCAGAGCTGGCCAGCCCGCTCACGCACGTCAGCAAAAATTCGCCCCCATTCCTCATCATCCATGGCGAGAAAGACACGACCGTCCCGATCATCAACGCCCAGCTATTGACGGATGCCCTCAAGAAAGCCGGTGTGGAAGTGGAAATGGTCGTCGTCAAAGGAGGCGGCCACAACATCGTGCCGGCGGTTCATGATGCCAAAGTGAACGAATTTCTTGATAAACATTTGAAGAAGTAATGCGGCGTCGAGAAAAATTCAGCGGGGGTGTCAGTGGCGACACCAGTGAACTTGTTCATTGACCATATCCCCTCTGCAAAGACGCGCAATCAATCTACCCGACGGTGCGAACAATCCGCGCTAAGCCACGCGTGGCAGGGGCAACAATCAACACAGAGGACAACAAAACGGGGCATCCACTCAAGGCCACTACCCCCGACAGGACTCGAACCTGTGACCGGCGGTTTAGAAAACCGCTGCTCTGTCCACCTGAGCTACGGGGGCAAACCGTTATTCTATCAACACTTTGAACTGCCGAGCCGGTCTTCCAACTTGCGACTCGCTTAACGAGCTATAGAGAGTCGCCGCCGCGCCCACCTTCGGCGAGAATTCTCACGGCGCAACCCCTGTTGACGCTCGCTTCACACCACTGTATTCTCCCGCCCCGCGTGCGTTCCAATGCGCACAACAGGGACATTTGGGAGGATGAGGCAATGGCGCTTTGGCGAAATTTGGCAAGCCTGGGCATCGTGATGGCCTTCACTGCCACCGTGCAAGCGCAGGCGGTTTCCCTTGGGGAAGCTCCGCTTGTTGACAGCTATTGCCATGTGCAACTGTCGATGTCGCTGTCCGGATCTCTGAAATTGCAGCAAAACGGCAAAGACGTGGAGCTCAAGGAAACTGTGACCGCGGCGCA
>DASRAT010000135.1:0-2499 GCA_035638015.1 Gemmataceae bacterium
CTTTGTTTCTCGAATAACTCATGCAACTGCTTGTCGGCAATGGCCAATTCACTCTTCTCTAGCGCGCGCTCCACGAGTTCCCGGCGTGCCTGGCGGGTGAACCACTCGTTGGCGTGGGTGTGGAGCGCTACCAACTCTTTCACGTCCAATTTGCCAAGATCGCCAATGGGGCTGGGTTTGGCATCCCCGAAAGTGATTTTGTAAATCCGCCCGCTGGTGCGGTGGACGCCGCTGTGATCGTGATAATCACCTGTGTCGCTCCAGTCGAGCATGAACACGCCGCCGTCGGGGCCGTAACTGAGTTCCATGCCCCGGAACCACGGATCGGATACGAAGACCATGTCGTCGCCGCGCCGGCCGACATAGCCGGAACCCTGGCGTGTCAGGATTTCCTGATTGATGCGGTGGCCGAACATGTTGATTGTCATGAGTCGGCCGCGGTAGGCGGCAGGCCAATTGTCGCCCAGGTAAATCATCATGCCGACGTGTGAATGGCCGCCGCCCGAGCCGTCCGCCAGCCCCGTCGACTTTTTGCCGGCGAAATTCCAATGATCCGCGTGCATGTCGATGAGCTGATAGGCTCTTGGATTAGGCTCCTTGGAGGTGCGGTTATAATGTGCGCCGGGAATATGGTGCCAGAGATGGCCGATGACGGTGTTGATGAAAAACAACTCGCCATGTTCATTCCAATCGTGGCCCCAGGGATTGACGGTGCCATAGCTCATGACCTCCACGACCTTACGCTGCGGGTGATAACGCCACATGCCGCCGCGCAGTGGCGTGCGCTGGGCGGCCGGCGTGCCCGGCCGGCCAATCTCGCCTGGACTTGAATGCCCGCAACGGCCATAAAGCCAACCATCGGGACCGAAACGCAGGCCATTGGCAAGCGTGTGATAGATCCCTCCTCCGGGAATGGTGAAACCGTCGAGCACGACTTCCGGCGGCCCATCCGGAACGTCGTCACCGTTGCGGTCGGGGATGAAAAGCAGTTGCGGCGGACACATCACCCACACGCCGCCGTGGCCGACGGCAACGCTGGTCAGTTTCTGCAGTTGGTCAGTAAAAACCTTGCGGCTGGAAAACTTGCCATCGCGGTTTTTGTCTTCAAAGATAAGGATGCGATCGCGGAGCTTCGGGTCAAACCTCACGCCGGATTCGGCGTAGGTGTAATTTTCGGCGACCCATATCCGCCCCCGCGTGTCCCAGGCCATGGCAATGGGGTTGCGCACATCCGGCTCGGCCGCGAACACGGTCGCCTTGAAGCCAGCCGGCAGCTTCATCTTGGCAACCACTTCGGCCGCGGACATTGGCGGCGATTTTCCCTTTTCGGTCCCGGAATTGTAAGGCTCTGGAAACTTTTGCGGCGGCGCCATTGCGGGAGGTTGGTCCTGGGCGAGTGCAGCCGTCAACAGGAGCAAAACAACAAACGACGAACAGACCGTTAACTGGGACATGTCTAGGCGCCCCTTGTGGAGAGGGATCGGCGTTGCCGTTTGGAAAAGCCGCTGGCAAGGTATGCCGATCCAATCCTAACCAGCATCACCCGGTTGGCAAGCACAAAACACGACCCTAATCGACGGTCTTGATGAAGAGGCCAAATTCCTGCGATTAAGCTCCGACATTTACGGCTTCGCCTTAGCTCAGCTGCAAGGAGGTCCAATAAGAGCACGCGGCGAAGCCGCGTGCAACTCCGCAAACTCCTTGTCAGTTGCGGCGTTCGTTATACAGCACACGAATGGAGGCTAACCGGAGAATGCTTGATCCAAAAAGCTCGTGAACCACGGCGAGTAGAAGCCGATCTGCAAAGCCTATATTTGGAGTGGTCCAGAGTTGCCCCTCTGACTTGGATCGTCGAAATCGACGATCGATTGTGGGACCGCGTGGCCACAGCAGCGGGCGATAATATCGCTAGAGTGTGGGCGCTTCCTTTGGATCGTCCGAGATGGGTAGCCACCGGAACGAAAGACCCATCTGTAAACCCCTGCCCGTGGTTGCTATGGACTGTCCGCTCTTTTTAGCGTCTCTCCAGGAACCCTCTGCCTTCAAATATCGCGGGCATCGCCTTTTCGATTCGCGCCATCCGCGTCGCCGACTGCTTGGCCGCGGCAAAGTGGTACAGGTAACCTCTCTGTCGCCCTGGCGTCAGCGCCTCAAAGGCGCGCTTGAAACGCGGGTCCCTTCTGAACCGCTCGTTCAGTTCCTCGGGAACCGGAAAGTGTGAGGTCCTTTTCTGCTTCATCCGCAGCCCAGCCTTCTCGACGGCGATGGCCTCGCGCACGTAGGCCTTGATGATCGCCGCCTTCGCCGTGATGTCCTTTGCGCAGGTGAACTTCATCACGCGCCCGGCGTGCACCTGGCCGAGCTGCACCAGCACCTTCTTGGGATCCTTCAGCAGGGCGCCTTGAAAGAAGCCCAGCCCAAAGTACTCTTTTAAGCCCTGCATGATGACGATGTGCTTTCCATCCACTGTGTAAGTGGGCTTACCCCACTTACACTCTT
>DASRAT010000136.1:0-12067 GCA_035638015.1 Gemmataceae bacterium
GCGACGCTGCAGGAGTGGATCGAACGTTTGCGAGACGATGATGACGAAGTGCGGTTAACCGCGGCTATTGCGCTGAGCTGGTGGGGTCCCCGCGCCAAGGAGGCATTGCCCGCCATGATCGTGGCGCTGAAAGATCGCCACCCTGGCGTGCGCATGTGGATTGCCAAAGCATTGGTACAAGTCGATCCCAGCGGCGAGGAGGTCCAAGTTTACCTTAGCGCGGCGACGAGGGACGAGGCAACGATCGTCAAGATCCAAGCCATCAAGTCGCTGGGCCAAATTGGGCCCGCCGCTTGGCCGGCGGTCGATGAGCTCGAGCCGCTGCTGGCGGATGATGATGACGAGGTGCGCCGGGCCGTGATGCAGACCTTGGGCTTCATTGGACCAGGGGCCCAGAAACTGCGGGCCAAGGTGCAGATTGTCGCCGAGCTCGATCCGGACGACGTCGTCCGCGTGCTGGCGGAAGACACGCTCAGAAAAATGGACAAGAGATAACCGACCCAGGCCGACTTGCAGTTTACGCGTTGGCCGCCCATGTTCGTATGCTTTAAGGAACGAACAGGTTGTTTGTTCCCATAGTCCCGAGACAAGGATCATGTCCACCGCCACTTCACCCCGCTACACCGCCGCCGACATCACCGTTCTGGAAGGCCTCGAACCCGTGCGGAAACGGCCGTCAATGTACATTGGCGGCGTGGACGCCAAGGGGCTGCACCATTTGGTATGGGAAATCGTCGACAACGCGGTAGACGAGTATCTCAACGGCTACGCCGACATTGTTACCGTCACGCTGCACAAAAACGGCGACGCCGTGACCGTCACCGACAACGGCCGCGGCATTCCGGTTGATATGCACCCCAAGCACAAACGGCCGGCTTTGGAACTCATCCTTTGCACGCTGCACGCCGGCGGCAAGTTCGGCGACAACGAAGCCTACTTTCACTCCGGGGGCTTGCACGGCGTCGGCTCGTCGGTGGTAAACGCCCTCTCGAAAAAGCTGGTGGCCACCATTCGCCGCGACGGCTTTGAATGGAAGCAGACCTTCAAACGCGGCAGGCCGGCCACGAGCCTGGAGAAGATTGGCCCGTTCCGCGGCCACGGCACGCTCATTTATTTCGAGCCGGACTCGGACATTTTCAAGACGACGCACTTTGATCCCGACGCCATCAAAGCGCACCTTGAGGACATGTCGTACATCCACAATGGCCTCAAAATCACCTTCAAAAACGACGTCACCGGCGAGAGCTTCGACTTGACGCATCCGGGCGGCATTCCTGAGTTCTTGACGCGCCTGGTCACGGATAATCAAAAGCCGGCTGTCACCGAGCAGCCGTTTACACTGGCTCGCGGCAACGGCGACAAAATGGAGGTCGCCTTGCAATGGACGGAGGCAACCGATGAAACGGTGCGTTCCTACGTCAACGGCATCCGCACTAGCTCGGGCGGCACGCACGAGAGCGGCTTCAAGAAGGCGATCGGCAAGGCGATTCGCAACTACATCGCAACCCATGAAATCAAGATCAAGGGCCTGGACATTAGTGCCGAGGACATTCGCGAGGGAATTGTCGGCATTCTTTCAGTCTTTCTGCGCGAGCCGCAGTTTCAGGGCCAAACAAAAGAGCGGCTCAACAATCCCGAAATGGAAGCCACGGTCGACAACTTCGTCCGGCCCGGACTGGAAGCGTGGCTCAACAGCAACAAAACGGCGGCGGATCAGATTGTGGGGCGGATCATCCTGTCCGCCCGGGCCCGCCTGGCATCGCGGGAGGCGGCCAGCGAAATCAAACGGAAGTCGGCAACGTCGCGGCGTCTCAGTTTGCCGGGTAAGCTCGCCGATTGCAAATCGACGGATTTGGAGCAGTCTGAATTGTTTGTGGTGGAAGGCGACAGTGCCGGCGGTTCCGCCAAACAAGGCCGCAACAACAAAACACAAGCGGTGCTGCCGCTGCGTGGCAAGATCCTGAATTCCGAGGGGTTGGTCACCAACAAGGCGCTGCTCAATGCCGAATTGAATGACCTGGTGTCCGCCATTGGCACCGGGGCAGGACCGACACTTAACATCGCCAGTCTGCGTTACGGCAAGATCATCCTGCTCATGGACGCTGACGCCGACGGTTATCACATTACGACGCTGATGCTAGCGTTTTTCTTCCGTCACATGCCGGAACTGATTCGCAAGGGTCACGTTTACCTGGCGCAGCCGCCGCTCTATCGCATCGATGTCGGCAAGGAAACGCACTGGGCACGCGACGACGCCCACAAGGAGGAGATCCTGGCGTCGCTGCGTTCCAATGCCAAGCCGGAGATCACGCGTTTCAAGGGCCTCGGCGAGATGATGCCGCAAACGCTGGCCCAGACGACACTCGATCCCAAAAACCGCACATTGCTGCGCGTCCAGATCGAATCCACCATTGAGGCGGACAACACCTTTGTCGAACTGCTCGGCAAGGAGGCGGCGTTGCGCTACAAATTCATCATGGAAGCGGCCCCGCAGCTGGCAGCTGAAGAGTTGGATGTGTGAGCGAAAACGTGTAGTCGCAACCTTTCCCCGGCTTGCTTCCGCCAGCTTTCCCCCTTCGCTGTGAAGGATTGTCCGGCAAAACCCGATAATCCCTTAAAGACCGTATTTGCGCGCCTCTGAGATTAATCGTCACAGATTGCCCAAATTGCCGAGGCGGGCCAGTTTTCGAAGCGACCGAGGATTCCCCGAGGTTCCCATGAGTAATCGCTTTGTCGCCGCGTTGGCTTGCCTTTTCTTGGGCGCCAGCATGGCCATTGGCCAGACGCCACAGCCTGAACCGGGGCCGGCGCCGCAGACGGTTCAGCCAGTCGTGTTCAACAACCTGTGGGATGAACTGCAATGCACCTGCCACGAAATGTGCGACCACTGCGCTTCTGGCGTGTTCACGGTTGATGTGGAATACCTGTTGTGGTGGATCGGCAACTCCAAGGACAACAACGTGGTGGCGGCGAACAATATCCTGACCGCTCCAGGTGTCAGTGTTCTGACAGCCATTGGCGACGCCGAGCATGCGAAAAAGTCGCCGATCTCGGGTGCCCGTTTCGCCTTGGGTTACTGGGAAACGATCAACAGCCCGTGGATTCCTGGCGGCATCCGCGATTTCGGCGGCGAGGCGGTCTTTTTCTTCATCGGCCAGAAGGGTCTTACCCTTCGCAATGATCAATCCACCAACCTGGTCCGGCCGTTCTTCGATCTCAACAACCGCCAAGAGTCAGGCTGGGTGGTGGCGGCGCCGGGCATTGCCTCCGGCGTCATCAACGCGCGTGCCCAGGCGAGTCTCTGGGGCGCCGAGGCCAACGTTTGGAAGAACATCTATTTCAACTACCCCGGCACGCAATCCGAGGTAGCCTTGATGGCCGGCTTGCGCTTCCTGAGCGCGGACGGACTGATTCAAGTCGGCTCGACCGCGTTCTATGATCCCAATCTCGATCCGGCCTCGCCGTTCTTTCCGTTCGCCGGCAGCCGTATCAACGTGCTGGATACCTTTGCGACCCACAATCGGTTTTACGGCGGCCAGGTCGGCGTCAGCACCAAATTGTGGACCATGCAAAAGATCTGCATCGAAGGCGCCTTCAAGCTGGCACTGGGCGCCACCAGCGAAGATGTGAACATCTCCGGCAATCAATTTCGAACGTTCCCCAACCAGACGACGGCGACCTACAACGGCGGCCTGCTGGCATTGCCGTCGAATATTGGCAACTTCCACAATGACATATTCGCGCAGGTTCCAGAGGTGGATTTTAAGGTCTCCTGTCTGGTCACCGACCACATCACCTTGGAAACTGGCTTCTCGGCCCTGTACTGGAATCGCATCGTCCGTCCCGGCCAGCAGATCGACCGCGAGATTGACATCACGCAAATCCCCAACTTTCCGGTGCCGCCGGGCACCATCCCCACCGGCCTGGCCCGTCCAGGCGTGCCGTTCAGGCAATCGGACCTGTGGGAATTGGGCATCAGTCTGGGCCTGGAATACAAGTGGTAAACTCCCGCGTGAATCAGCTCCGCTAATACGCCCGGCCAGCGCTGGACAAGCGCTGCCGCGTAGCGTACATTGGCCAAAGAATCCCTACCCCAGGCCGCCCGAGGAATCCCGCCATGCGAACGTCCGTGATTGTCAGCTTTCTGATACTGGTATTGGGCACGCTGACGCAGGCGAACAATCAGACTGCCACCACGCACACGGTCATTGAGATCGAGGATTTCGACTGCGAAGCCTGCGGCGTGGTTGTCGAACTATCCCTCATCGAAGTCCCCGGCGTGGCCAAGGTGAAGCTCGACTTTGACAACGAGACCGCGACCGTCATTCCGCATGAGAAAAAGACGCTGTCGCCCAAGGCGCTTTGGGAGGCGGTGGAGGAAGTTGGCTTCAAACCGACGAAGTTGGTGGGGCCGGGTGGGACGTTCTTGAAGAAGCCGAGTTCGTGAAGGCCCTGCTCACATTGGTTCCTTTTGTATTTTGTTACTTGGTTGGCCTGAAGTTCATCATCCCCCCTAATCAGGGCCGGTCACGGCCCTTGCCGCGTAGCGATCAACCCCCGGCGTTTACGCCAGGGCCCCGAAGCCGGGAGAGAGAAAGCAGGTGCCGAAGTGTTGCAAAAAGTGCTCCACTGAGCATCACGTCTATACAACTTTCATGCTTTATCGCACCCGCGTCATATTCCAATAATTCACCAAATCAATCCTCGTCACAATATCGACCACCTTCCCCTCCTCCACCGCTAGCACGCCGGTGTTGCCCGCCAGCAATAGCCGATACGCCTCGTCCAGGTGGACAGTCGGCTCCAACTGCGGCAACGGCCGGGCCATGACCTCGCCAACGGTCACGCGCTCCGGGTCATCCTTGTCGTGCAGTACACGGGCCACAGTCACTTCTTGAATACTGCCCACCGGCTTGCCGTCTTGCAGCACCGGCAATTGCGAGATGCCCGTCTTCTGCATCAAACCGATGGCGTCGGAAACGGTTGCCTTGGGATTGGTCGTCACCAGCTGGCGCGGGCCGCGTTGCTTGAGCAGGTCGCCCACGGAATGGGCGGGTTGCACATTCAACTGCAAGTTGTTTACGCGCAGCCATTCGTCGTCGAAGAATTTGCTCAGATAATTGCGGCCAGTGTCGGGCGCCAGAGCGACCACTAACTCGTCAGCAGTGAGTCGGCGGGCGTATCGCAAGGCGGCAGCGATGTTGGTGCCGCTTGACCCGCCCGCCAGAATGCCCTCGCGCCGGGCAAGCGCTCGCGCAGTATGAAACGACTCGGAATCACTGACGCGCAGCCATTCGTCCACGACCTGGCTATTGAGCGTTTTGGGCACGAAATCTTCGCCGATGCCCTCGACCTTCCAAGGCCGCGGTTTGTCGCCGGACAGCACCGAGCCTTCGGGGTCGGCGCCGATGATGCGGACGTCGGGATTCTGCTCCTTGAGGTAGCGGGCCACGCCGGAGATGGTGCCGCCGGTGCCAACGCCGGCGACAAAGGCGGTAATGCGGCCTTCGGTTTGTTCCCAGATCTCGTGGCCAGTGGTGCGGTAATGAATCTCGGGATTGGACATGTTGGTAAATTGGTTGGGCCGCCAGGCGCCGGGAATCTCACGGGCCAGCCGGTCCGCGACGCCGTTGTAGCTGTCGGGCGAATCGGGCGCCACGCTGGTGGGCGTGATGACCACCTCGGCGCCGTAGGCCTTGAGCAGCGCGATCTTTTCGTTGCTCATCTTGTCGGGCAGCACAAAGATGCAGCGATAGCCGCGTACGGCCGCAACCATCGCCAGGCCGACGCCGGTGTTGCCGGCGGTCGCTTCGATGATAGTGCCGCCCGGCCGTAGCCAGCCGCGCCGTTCGGCATCGGAGATCATTGACAGGCCGACGCGGTCCTTGACGCTGCCACCGGGGTTTTGCGCTTCGACTTTGACATAGACGCTGGCTTTGAGGCCTTCGCTTAGCCGCCGCAAACGGACCATGGGTGTTCGGCCGATTGATTGGAGAATAGTGTCTTGCATTTGGAACCAGGGGTCAGGGGTCAGGGGCCGGGGGTCAGGCATCCAAGTGCGAGGTTAGCGGTCAGGACGCTCGATCCTGACCCCTGACCCCTCACCTCTGACCCCTACTGTCCGTATTGTCGCCCGGAACCGCCTGTTGGGGCAAGGTGAGTATTTGACGGAAATCGTTGAGTGCATTTGCCCTGCCGCGGGCGCGCGGATACGATGAGGATACAAGGCTTTCCGTTTATTGAAATTAACATTTATTTGCGCGTCGCTCACGGGGTGCAGATGGCTCTCGCTCCACAGACAGTAGCATTGCTCAGGACGGCTGGCCGCCTGGTTCGCGACCTGCCAGCCGACGCCGTCTTGTTGCTCACCGAATCCGATCTCGACTGGGATATCGTCCACGACGAGCTGGGGTCGTGTCAGCTTTTGGTGGCAGCCCACGACGAGGAGTTGACCACGCGGCTCAAGGAAAACCCGCATCTCACTGTCATGGACATCGACGCCGGGCCGACGCCGATCCAGGAGCGGATGAGCCTTGCGCTGCTGGAAGCCGTGGCCAGCGAAAAGTTGCGAACCGGCGCGCATGTGGTTGCACTTTACAACGGCATCGCCGGCACGGAAGGCAACGGCGAGCCCATCGACAGTCTCAGCGTTATCCACCTTGGCGAGCACCTGGAGCGCCTCAGCGCTCAGGACCTGCGCCGGCTCGACACGCAAGTGCCATTAGAGACGCTGCGTGCTGTTGTGGATTTGGCCACAGAGATCGGCCGCGAAGGCCGCGAAGGCAAACCGGTCGGCACCATGTTTGTCGTCGGCGACACGCGCAAGGTGCTGACCATGGCTCGCCCGGTCAACTTCAACCCTTTCCGCGGCTACAGCAAACCGGAGCGTGACATCCGCGACCGCAATGTGCGTGAGCAGATCAAGGACATCGCCCAGCTGGAAGGCGCGCTGATCATCGGCCGCGACGGCGTCGCCGAAGCCGCTTGCATGTATATCGACACCACGGCCGACGGCATCACATTGTCAAAGGGTTTGGGTACGCGCCACTGGGCCGCCGCCGCCATCAGCCGCAAGACCAAAGCCATTGCGGTCTGCGTCAGCCAGTCGTCGGGCACAGTGCGGATTTTCCAGGACGGCCAGGTGGTTTTGCACATTGAACCGCTGGCACGGCCGATGATCTGGCAGAATTTCAAGCTCGAGGCGCAAATGCCGAATGTGGAAGGGCCGCCGGAGAGTTAACAACTAACCGAACTGCCGAACGGCCGGTTGCGAAGTACAAAGAGACTTTACCCCCGCAACCCTGGCAGCGTCAACCCAATGCTCGGCCCGATCTTTGCTCGTGAATGCTTAACCCTGCCTCGGCGCTCCCGCCATTATGTCTTGCGGACAGTCTATCTGGGCCTATTGTGGGTCCTGTCAATTACAGTATGGCAAGCGACGCAGGGCTGGGACCGCCCGGCCACACTTGGCGACCTGGCTCGCTTTGGCCTGTTGCAGTTCCAGATTCTGGTTTACGTGCAACTAACTTTGGTTCTGTTTTTCGCTGCCCTTGTCGCCGCTTCGACGATTTCGCTTGAAAAAGACCGACGCACTTTTCTGCTGCTCTTGTTGACCGACCTGCGCAACCACGAGATTGTCCTGGGAAAGCTGCTGGGCAGCTTGCTCCAGATCGGTTTTTTTTTGCTGGGCACGTTGCCAATTTATTGTCTCAGCCTTCTTCTGGGCGGCGTGGATGGCGCCCAGATCCTTCAGGCGGTCGTCGTGTTGATGGCGACGGCGCTGGCGGCCGGCTCGCTCGGAGGTCTGATCGCCTTGTGGCGAGACAAGACTTTCCAGGCCCTGGCCCTGAGCGTCTTGTTTCTTGTGCTTTATCTGTGCCTGGTTCAGGCTCTCACGCTGCTGCCGTTTGTGGGCGATTGGATTTCTCCTACCGCAATCGAACATTGGCAGCGCTATCTGCAGCCGTTTCTTGCTCTGGCTTATGTGGTCGAGCCAAATGCCGATGCCACAGGCAGCATTCCACCCGCTTACGAGTTTGCGGCCGGCATGCTAATATTGAGCGCGTTGTTAAACGGGTGGGCCATTTGGAAACTCCGCCGCTGGAATCCAAGCGGCGAACCAATAATGCAGCGCGAACGGCCGGGGGAAATTGAAGAAAAAGATCGCGTCAAGGCTCATGCGGCTCCTGGCGCAGCGCGGCGAGTGTGGACCAATCCGATCCTGTGGCGTGAGATCGCCACCCGCGCTTATGGCCGCCGGCCGCTGCTTGTCAAGACGGCATACTTCTTGGTGCTCGCGCTGGTGTGCTACTACGCGTTCGCCGGAACTGAGACGCGTGCCTGGGCCGCAGCTCGCGGCCTCGTTCCTGTCAGCATTCTTAGCTTGTTGCTCATTAGCGCTCAGGCCGCGACCGCGATCACATCCGAGCGCGATTCCGGCGCCCTCGATCTGCTGCTGGTGACCGACCTGACGCCGGGAGAATTCATCTTCGGCAAGCTCGGCGGCATCAGTTGGAATACCAAGGAATATCTGTTGCCCCCGCTGCTGCTTGCCGGGGTATACGCCTGGCTGGGTTGGCTCGCCTCGCCCCTGCCGGCGTCCGAACTTCAACACCAACTTCCAGATGATATGGGCGCGGCCTGCCAGACCATGAATTTGGAAGCTTTTGTGGCCGTATTTATCGGGGGCGTGATCCTTGAGGTATTTACGTTGGTGTTAGGCGTCCACATCGCGCTGCGCACGCCCAACAGCCGGCTCGCTGTCGGCAACACACTCGGCACTGTCTTCTTCCTCTCGGCCGGCACCCTCATTTGCGTTTACCTCATCATCATCAACGGCCGCTTCGAGTACCAATGGTTCAGTTTCATCCTGTTCCTGGCCGCGGGCATTGGCGGTTTGTGGTGGGTGCTCAGCGCCGACCGGCCGTCCAAGGCCCTGACGCTGGCAAGCTGGCTTTGTCCCCTCGCGGTCTATTACACAGTGACCAACGTGACCATCGGCAATCCGCTCACGCAGGCTTCTAGCGACCCCTTGATGCCCTTCGTAGTCATGACTGTTGCTTTTGGATTCACGATCGCTGCAATGCTGGTGCCGCTCTTGAGCGAGTTTGACGTGGCGTTGGGTCGCACGAGCGGGGGTGGGGCGTAAAAATCAGTGGCGAGTGGCGAGTGATGGGTTGACGCGATTGCTTGTAATCGCCACTCGTCACTCAAAAATTGAATTCGCCACGGAAGTAGAGGGCATTGCCGCCAAAATTGCTGTGAGAGTTGCCGCTCGTGCCCACGTCCCACCAATACTCGTACTGGTAGCCGAACCCAAATCGGGACCAATTGGGCATACACGGCGGCGTGTAGCTCAGGCCGAGGTCAAAAGTCAGCACCGGCACCGTTTGCGTGTGATTGAAGCGAGTCGTGTCGCCAAATGCCGGACCCATGGGAAAGGTAATCGTTTCGTCGAAGCTCTGCGAAACGTTGCCGAACAGCACCGCCCCGTCCAGCTTTGTGACGACGGCCAGGCCGGGAACCAAATCCAGCGATCGAGCAAACTCCACCGTGGCGTGCGGACCGGCGCCGATGAAATTGTTGGTAGCGTGCTGCTGGACCAGATTGCCGGTAATTTGATTGTCGTAATAGGCCGCAGCGGTCCGTACTCCGCCGCGCCAGCTGAAATACCAGAATGGCACAAGGTTGTATTCGGGGCTGACATAGTCGATATCCACAACATTGAAGTTGAGGCGGCTGTGGAGGAAACCGGCGCCTAAAAGGTCGAAGTTGGCAATATTGGTGCCGCCCTGGCTGACAATGGAGCGGTAGACCACCGCCACGGCGCCCTCGGGAAGGCGATAACCCACCTCCACCCGTGGCGAGCCTGTTGTGTCGAAGTTAGAGCTGCCCACTGTGATGATGTGCGGAAAAAAAACATTAACGGGGCCGCTGAGCGAGCCGTGCACATCGGGAAATAGCAAAGAGATTTCAAAGGAGCCGTAGAGCCCCCCTGGTCCAAAGACCGGCTGAGGAGAAGTCACAGGCGGTCCAAAAGGATCAGCCACAAACGGAGCCGTTGCCGGCACGATGGGCACGTTTCCCGGAGGCGGCTGAGCGGGTTCGTAACGCGGCACCGGGATGGGCGGGAACGGTCCAGGTTGTGGTTGTGGTTGTGGTTGCTGGGGTACGACGGGCACAGGTTGGCCGGGCAACTCTGGCGTTTGGGCCAACAGAGATTGCGCTGGGATCGAGCTTACCACAGCGACAAACAAAAAACGGCGGGCCGAGGCGAACATGGGCGGCCTCCGGGGCGAGATCGGGCGACCTTCCGGAGGACTCATACGCAACTGACGTTTGGAACGCAAGACCGTTTTGGTTTGCCTACGACGCTTGTTGAGACTCGTTTTGGGTCGCAATTTCGGCCAAAGGCCCCACAACGTTGAGAATATTCCCCATTTGCCCCAGCTTCATGCCGTAGCGATCCAGGAAATCTGCCATTGCGAATTCGGTTTCCAGACCTTCCACGCCCTGTTCGCAGATTTCGTTGGCCATAGCCGAAACCATGAAGCCATAGGCTTTCTCCAGGATCGGCAACGCATCTTTGCAACAATCCGCCATGTCGGGGTAATCGTCTTTCCAGCGCTGCGCTAGCGCTCGCCAGCGGGCCATGCCGTCTTGCTGAGCTGTGCTCTGCTTCAATTGCGTCAGCTGTTCGCGCTGGACGTCCAGCAACTGGCGCAGCAGATCGGAAACTTCGGCGACAGTGCCTTCCGCGGGTCGCGGAACCACCGGTGCCACGTACGACGTAACGCTAAACTGCCCTTGCATGGCGGCCTCATCTCAACACGGTGCGATGTGATATGCGATACGAGTCATTCGGCCAGTTCTTTTTATACCAGAGTGGAGGCGGTCTCTTCAAATTAATTCTTCACAATAGCCGTTGCCGCGCGGCGTAGGACAGGATTCCGATCCTGGCCAGTCGTCGGTACAGGATCGGAATCCTGTCCTACGACCGGTTTTGTTCAAGGCGGCCGTTTTTTCATTGCGATCCAGCACTGTTCGGATAACTTGAGATGATGGCAACGTTTCGCCCATCCGCACGTGAGACATGCGCATGAAAAGCCTCCTGATTTCTTTGAGTTGTGTCGGTTTGTTGACGACCTTGTCGGCCGCCCAAACTCCGGCCGGCAAGGACGACATGGCCAAGTTTCAGGGCAAATGGAGGCTTGTTGGCGGCTCCGTCAACGGCAAGAAACTCGGCGATGCCGAGGCCGTCGCGATGGACATGATGCTGTCCATTAAAGGCGACCAAATCGCCACCTATTTCCGGGGCGTGCAAAAGGCCCTTCTGTCCTTCAAGATCGACCCGTCCAAGGATCCCAAGGAGATCGACACCGTGGATCTGGACGGTATCAGCAAAGGCGTGAAAAGCCGTGGCATCTACGCCATCGATGGCGACACCTTGAAAATGACCCTCCGCGACAAGTACAACGGCCGGCCCGGCAAGTTTGAGGTGCCTGAAGGCGTCGAGGACCTTTATGTCATCATGTGCCGGGAAAAGCCTCCGCCCCAAATTGGCACCACTTTCAGCACGCGCATGCTTGGTTACGCTGTCTCGCCTGTGCTTCGCGCAGCCGTGCTGGAACCCGTGCAAAAGTGAACAGTGGACGGTGGACGGTGGACGGGCATACAAAAGCTCCTCGTCCCTGTTTATCCGTCACTTACCTTTTGCGCGACCTATTTCCATGAGCGAAATCAAAGCCACCAACATCACCTGGCATGAAGGCCACGTCACCAATCAAGAGCGCCAGCAGCTGCTGAAGCAACAAGGCGCCACCCTGTGGTTCACCGGCCTGTCGGGCTCGGGCAAAAGCACCATTGCCTTCACCCTTGAGCACGCGCTGGTAAGCCAGGGCCGGTTGGCCTACGTGCTGGACGGCGACAACATCCGCCACGGCTTGAACAAAAACCTTGGCTTTAGCGCAGCTGACCGCGAAGAGAACATTCGCCGCATCGGCGAGGTTGCCAAACTATTCGCCGACTGTGGCGTCATTACGCTGACGAGCTTCATCAGCCCCTATCG
>DASRAT010000137.1:0-7667 GCA_035638015.1 Gemmataceae bacterium
GCCGCAGGATGCAATCAGACGTGTATTCCGGCAAACGCCGGGCGGGCGTCTCGTGCGGAATCCGCTCGGGATCGACGAAATTGAAGATATTCACCAGATCGTCGTGCTTGTTCTCAATCGGCGTGCCGGTCAAGGCCCAGCTCCGGCTGCGCTTGATGCTGCACACAACCTCCGCTGTCTTAGAGCCGCTGTTCTTAATGCGCTGCGCCTCATCAAGCACCACGACATCGAAATGAGCTCGCTCATCGTCCAAGATGTCCGCGTCGCGGGTCAGGATTTCATAGTTGACCACTTTGAGCGGACAGTTGGAAACCAGCCACGCCGCCCGCCGCGTTTGCGTATCGCCGGCGATGACCTCGAACGGCAAATCCTCGGCCCAACTGCGCAGCTCGCGCGACCAGTTGGTGACCAGCGGCTTCGGACAAATAAGCAATGCGTTGCGAATCAAGCCGGCGTGGAACAAGAGCCGCAAGGCGACAATGGCCTGGGCTGTTTTGCCCAACCCCATTTCATCCGCCAGTAGAGCGGCGTGACGCGGCATCAGAAAGGCGATGCCTTCCAACTGATATTTGAAGGGCTGAAACGGCAGTTTGATTTCCTTGCCGGCGAAGAGGTTTTCCAGCGGCGGCTGCAACAGATACAGCAACCGATCCTTGAATACAGCGACATCGCCAGGAGGGCGCAGCCGCGTCGGTTTCTTTTTGGCCGCCGGCGGTTTGGCAGTTGGCGGCGGAGTTGTCTCCTGCTTGACTTCCCCGCCGATGGCCGGCGCTGGAAACCGCCAACCAAACGTCGTCACCTCCAACGGCAGCCGGCCCAGCGTGCGAATGCTTGCCGGTTCCAACAGCCGGGCCTCGCGGACGCTCGTTTCCAGCGGCCGGTCAAATCGCGTCCGGACCAGGCCGTCCAAACGCACACGCAGATCGAACTCCTCGATCTGGGGCATAAACGGCAGCCCTGCGCCCTCTTGGCCTGGCTCATGCACGTTGCGTCACCCCCATTTTGCGAGCCTCGGCCATCGCTTCCCGAATTCTCTGAAAGGGCTCCGCCAAATCAAAGTTGCCCTTGATCTTGTCCATGGTCTCTTGAATCGCCGCCGCATCGTCGGGATAGCGGGCGTGTGAGCGGACACTGGTTCCCGAGCCCTCCTTCGTGTTTTCGTCTTTCATGATTTCGTGATTCTGCTTTGAATCCAGGAACACCACCGGCATCTCCACCCGCTGCCGTAGCTCCAGTGCCGCCTCGGTGTCGGTCACCACCACCTGCACCGCCGTCCCTGTCTTGTCCACCAGCGTCTTGCCGATTAACTCCCCGCAGACATACGGCTCGAGCGTCTCCGCATACAGAATCTGCTGCACGCGATTAGGCTGCACCGGCGTGCTGAGCCGAAACTCCAGCGGCCGGCCCCACTGGTTGGTTACCAGGTAACCGCCCAGGTAGCCGCTTGGCTCGCGAATCACCGTCAGAAAGCCCAGATGCAATGTCGGCGTCGTCATAGTTGGTGCTGTTTTCCAGCAGGGTCCAGGGAGTTTGAGACGGGATCTCCCTATTCTGCCTAGCTATCCATCGGGCGTTGCCGCGCCACGCCTTTACGATGCCATCGTCCCGGCCGGGCGGTTCTGCCAATTTGGCAGCGACAAGGCACGGCCCATTACGATAATGCCATCTTCCGCGCCGGGACGCGCCATCGCTACAATCGTCATGATCGGCAATGTTGGAGAGGGTAGAGGCTCGCCACAAAAACCCATCTTTCCCCGCCGCCTCATTCGTGGTATGCACGCAGCACACCACGACCTTCCTCTTTGCTATTTTGACCTAAATCGCTATACTTACCTGGTGGAATCAACATAGTAATCATTCCCGGCCAACCATTCCATGCAACCGCTCAAACTTAATCCCGTTGAAGATCAAAAAGAGGCCAGCCAGCAGCTTCGCGGCACCATTGCGCTGGAGTTGGCTGGGCCGGACGATCACTTCAGCGACGCCGCCAATAAGAACCTGCTCAAGTTTCACGGCACTTATCAACAGGAAGACCGCGACGCCCGCAAGAATCGCTCCAAGGCGGGTGTCGGCAAGCATCATATGTTCATGGTGCGATGCCGCATTCCGGGTGGCAGGTTGACACCCGAGCAATATCTGGCCATCGATGACCTGGCGGGGAAATACGCCAATGGCACCATTCGTTTCACGACACGCCAGGGCATTCAGTATCACGGCGTCCTCAAGGGCGACCTCAAGGCGACCATCGCGGGCATCAATGCCACCATGTTGACCACGCTGGCCGCGTGCGGCGATGTCGAGCGCAACGTCATGGTGTCGCCGGCGCCGCATTATCATTCTGGCGTGCATCAGCAACTGCAAGAGACGGGTCTCGCCATCGCACTCCACCTGGCGCCGAAGACGCGGGCTTATCATGAGATTTGGTTGGATGGCAAACCGCTGAATGGCCATGCAGCGCCAGAGGTTGAACCGATCTACGGCAAAACTTACTTGCCGCGCAAATTCAAAACCGGCATCGCGCTGCCCGAAGACAATTGCATCGATGTTTACGCCCAAGATTTAGGTTTGCTGGCAATCGTGGAGAACGGGGCAATTGCTGGCTACAACGTCCTGGTCGGCGGCGGCATGGGCATGACTCATGGCAATCCCAACACTTTTCCTCATCTGGCCAGACCGATTTGCTATGTGCCGGCCGCCGATGTGGTCAAGATCGCCGAGGCGGTAGTGCGGCTATTCCGCGATCATGGCAATCGGGCGGACCGCAAGCGGGCCCGCATCAAGTATCTGGTTCATGACTGGGGCGTCGCCAAATTCAGGCAAGTGCTCACGGAATATGCGGGCGGGCCGTTGCTCGATCCCAAACCGGTGGACGTCACCGGTTTCCAAACTCATCTCGGCTGGCACCAGCAAGGCGGCAGCAAGTGGTGGTTTGGACTGAGCATCGAAAACGGGCGGGTCAAGGACGACGGCGAATTCCGCTTGCGCAGTGCCCTGCGTGAAATCGCCCAGCGCCTCAAGCCCGAAATGCGCATCACGCCCCTGCAAGACGTGCTGTTGTGCGATTTGCCGGCAGCGGCCAAGCCCGTGCTTGAGCAAATCCTGCGCGCTCACGGCATTCTGACGCCGGACAAATTGAGCAACGTCCAAAAATTCAGCATGGCGTGCCCCGCGATTCCGACGTGCGGCCTGGCGCTCACCGAATCGGAGCGCTCGCTGCCAGGTGTCATTGATGATTTGGAAGAAGAATTACGCCGACTTGGCTTGGAAGATGAACATCTGAGCGTCCGCATGACCGGCTGCCCCAACGGCTGCGCCCGGCCCTATCAAAGCGACATCGGCCTGGTCGGCCGCAGCGGGGACAAGTACACGGTCTTCGTCGGCGGCAATGTTTTGGGGACTCGTCTCAATTTCGTGCTGCGTGACCTGGTGCCGCTCGGCGATATTGTGCCGCTGTTGGCCACGCTTTTGGAACACTTCCGCGACAATCGCCGCCAAGGCGAGGGATTTGGCGATTACTGTCAGCGCCTGGGCGTGAAACGGCTTCAAGCGCTGCTGCCGCTGCCAGTGGGGAAGCAAGTCGTATCGTCGCATGTCTAGCTCAAAGATGCGCCCTCAGAACGTCGCCTGCGATGCAAGGTGGAAAATGCGCAACCGTCTTGGCAGGCGGTAAGATGACAGTTGACTGACAATGCGTGGTAAAATAGCATTGGTGAATCAAAACTCAGTGGGGTGACTCATGCCGCTGCTCATGGCCTGCCCGATAGCTGAAAAAACCTGGCACCAGGAAGCAAATGCACCCAATGGCATCGGCGCCAAAGGTGGCGTCCAGACGTTTGCCAAAGGCGCGGATTCTTGGCAGCCCATCATTCAGCAAATTGCCAAGTTTCAGGACCTAGGCGACGGATGGGATGGATTGGAAGCAACTGCCCCCTCACGTGAGTTGGTGGATTCAGCCATCGGACTGGCGCGTCTTTTGGCCGCTAAGGGCATGGCCGCTCCTTGCCGAGTTGCGCCAGGATTGATGGGCAGCGTTCTCATGGAGTGGCAGGATGCGAACGGCTCCTATACCGAAGTGGAAATCGTTCGGCCTTTCTTTGCCGACGTTATGTTGATTGAGCCTGGTAAACCCGCACAGCACTGGACATTACCCACCCAATAGCGATTTTGCTGCTATTCTTTTCGAATTGGTAATTTCAATCGCGCACCGTTGAGAGTGTAGGACGTATTCTCATCAGGTGCGTCGTGGGCTTCCGCTCTACAATTGTCGGAGCCCTGAGATTAGGACAGGCAGAGGAAGTCAACCGCTATGACAGAACACGATCCCGTTGAAGAAAGCGAGACAGTCTACCGTCGGATTCCCGGAGTGTTTTTCAACGGTCAGTTGACTATTCCCGTCCAACGCGAAGCCTTCCGGCCAACACCTAAGGACCACACTGGGCTTTCTGTTTTTCGCGCCCAGTTTGCGCAACCAACCGATGCGCTGGCGAATGTGAATCCTCTCAAAGTTAAAGATTATTTTGTTGCGCGCCTTTTCGTGCGCGCTCTGCTCAATTTGGGCCTAACAATCAATCCCGAACCAAAGGCCGAGGGTCCCGCAGGCCACGCTGTCATTCCACAGCTGACCTGGGATGCTTATCAAGCAGACAAAGAACGGTGGAAGCCAATACTTGTCGAATTGGCCAAGCTAGCGAGCGCGGACATTGTGCATCGAGCAGGTTAGCCATAGGAGCACACCGCACAAGTCAGGTGCAACAAGGCCGTAGATTCGCTAGAATTGCGTTAACCCCAAAGGAGGTTTTCCATGAACCATTTCGCGACATTTGGCGTGGCTTGTGCACTGTTTTTCGCCGGCATGACGGCGTTGGCCCAGCCACCGCAGCACACCAAGGATTCGTTGGACACCATCAAAAAAAGCGTCACGGAGAAAAAAGCCGTGCTTATCGACGTGCGCGAGCAAAAGGAATGGGACGCCGGCCACCTGCGTGACGCGAAGTTGTTGCCGCTGAGCATGATCAACGGCAAGGACAAGAAGGCGGATTTTGCCAAGGACCTGCCGAAGGATCAGGTCATCTATTTGCACTGCGCTTCGGGCAAGAGGTGCGTGACGGCGGCGGAAGAGCTGCAAAAGCTGGGTTACGACGCACGGCCGCTCAAGCAGGGGTATAGCGAATTGATCAAGGCGGGGTTTGCGCAGGCGGGGAAATAGCACGGTGGCGAGCGGTCAAATGCTGCTTGCGAAAATCCGGCGGACCGCGTAGCGTGCATACCAGCAACTTCGCGATTATTGGGGCGAGTCGAGCATGATCCTTACCAAATCGAAAACCAAGCTTGGGCCGCGGCACCACGGCCGCAAAATGTCCCTCAAGGAATTCGAGTTTGCCAAGGTCCAGGAAGGCTGGCTGTGCGAACTGGCAAGGGGGTATGTCGTCGGGTCCGAGGTTGCAAACTACTTTCACGGCATGCAAATCATTGCCATCAATCGTCCGCTTTGGACTTACGACGCGACTCACCCGGGCGTGATTCACGCCATCTTGGGCAGCATGGAATGCAAGTTGCTAATTCCCAAATTGGAAAGCGAACGCCATCCCGACATCGCCGTTTATCTGACGGCGCCGAAGGGTCGCAAAGACCGCACCATGTGGCGTGCGTGGATTCCGGACCTGGCCATTGAAGTGGTGTCGGAAAGTTCTCGGGACCGCGACTACACCGAGAAACGGGACGAATACTGGGCCTTGCGCGTCAAGGAATATTGGATTGTGGATGCCAAGCTTGAGCAAGTGCTGGTCCTGAAACGCGGACGGTCGCAGTGGACAGAAAAGACGCTCGGGCCTGGGGATGTTTGCGAGACGACGCTTTTGCCTGGGTTTAAGCTGCCCATCCGGACGATTTTCGACGCGGCACGGGAAGAGCCGGATGCGTGACCATTTTGCGCCGTGCTAAGACTTGGTCTCTTTCCTCACTGGCCCTCGCCCTCCACGCCCATCCGCTTCAACCACCGAAAGTGCGACGCCAGCCCCGCGGCAAACGACTTGTGCTCCGTGTATTTCACCCCAAAATCGCGACAGGTTTCCTCGACCACCTTCGAGATGGCCGGGTAGTTGACGTGGCAGACCCGCGTCAGCAAGTGGTGCTCGATCTGGTAATTCAGTCCCCCCAGCAGCCAGGCCAGCACACGGCTGCGGCGGGAGTAGTCCACGCTCGTTTCCACCTGATGGATGGCCCAGGCGTTTTCGATGCGGCCGGTGTCGGTTTGAGGCAACGGGAAAGCCGCCTCTTCCACGGCATGGGCCAGCTGAAAGACGATGCTCAGCACGATGCCCAGCAACACCGACACCATGCCGTAAAACGACATCACGGCCCACACGGAGTGGTGCAGCAGCGGAATCACGAAGGCCAGCGTGAAGAACGTTGCCTTGCCGCCAAGGAAAACGACCAGGTCCCAGCCCCTGGGCCGCGGCATGCGCAGCTTGCCAATCCGGCCGCTGATGATTTCCTGAAAATCGCTGAGGAAGTGCCACTTGATCGTGAAGATGCCGTAGAGCGGCCACATGTAGAGGTGTTGCCAGCGGTGAAACTTGTAGCGTTTCTGATGCGGCGAAAATCGCACTGCCATGCCCAGCTCGATGTCGGTGTCGTGGCCGGCGACGTTGACATTGGTGTGGTGGTAGATGGCGTGTTTCCAGTGCCAGGCGTAAGAACTGCCGCCGATCAAATCGAGCGTCATCGCCATCAGCTTGTTGATCCACGCAAAATTGGAATAAGCCCCGTGGCCGGCGTCGTGCTGAATGTTGAAGCCGATCCCGGCGATGCTGAGGGCCAGGAGAATGGCCGCGGGAACGGCTTGCCACCACTCGGTGGCGTAGAACACCAGCAGCGTGTAAGAGCCGGCCAACGCGGCGAACAGAATGGCAGACTTCAAGTACATGGCCGGGCAATCGCGTTGACGCCGGCCGGTAAGGCGGAAGAACTCGTCGACGCGTCGCCGCAGCTCGACTTGGAAGCTGGTGTTGCTGCCGAATTTCAGCGTCTTGGTGAATTCGCTTTTGGTTGGGGCAAGATCCGCCGGCATTTCCGGCGTATGTATGGCTTGGGACATCGCGACATTTCTCAATTGAGCCAAAGGGGCTGAGAACCTGGCATGCCAGTTCAGCCGCTGTGGCTCCGGGCAGACGTAATTCCTTTAAGTTATTATATGAGGCGGCATGTGGGCGCGATGTTTTTCTTGGGACTTGGTCCGCTTTTACGCGGCCCGCTCGCTACTCGGCATGGAGTGCGGCATAAATTTGCCATGCGGCCCAACCGAGTTCGCCGAGCCCGATGGCCAAGAACAGCAGTGGCAAGCCCAGCCGCGCACCGCGGCTCTTCCACGTTGGTCAGGTCCCGCAG
The DNA here is from genome assembly GCA_035638015.1 of Gemmataceae bacterium. Classification (GTDB taxonomy): domain Bacteria; phylum Planctomycetota; class Planctomycetia; order Gemmatales; family Gemmataceae; genus DASRAT01. The sequence goes on from DASRAT010000137.1 coordinate 7,387, forward strand.
AGGTACTGGAACGTCGGCTTGTCCCTGCCGCCCACGATACCCCGAAGGACGCCGTAGAGCTTCAGGGAGCCGAAGATCGTCATGGTTGCCCCGACGATGGCGAATGGGAACCAAGCTACAAAATTGTCCATTGGGTGCTCCTTGACAATGATCGCGGCTCGGCAAAGCTGCCGGGCCGGGCGGGTGGCACAACTGAGTTCGGTAGCACGCCCTGAAAGAACGCACAATTTGGGCTAACAGCGCGCAATCGAAGGGCGTGCTGAAGCGCCCGCGACAAAAAC
>DASRAT010000138.1:0-2521 GCA_035638015.1 Gemmataceae bacterium
ATTCTCCTCGAAGGCCTACGCCGCCTGGAATACCGCGGCTACGACAGTGCCGGGCTGGCAACCATCCATCACGGCAAGCTGCTCGTCCGCAAGCGTGCCGGCCGCATTGCGGAACTAACCCGCTACGTGCAGACCAACGCCGCTCGCGGCAGCCAGGGTATCAGCCACACACGCTGGGCGACGCACGGGCCGGCCAATGACGCCAATGCCCACCCGCACGTCGGCGGCGAAGGCGACAACGTCGTTGCCGTCGTCCATAACGGCGTCATCGAGAACTATGCCCTGCTCAAACGCCAACTCCTGGACCAGGGCGTCAAATTTCACAGCGAAACCGACACGGAAGTGATCGCCCAGCTCATCGCCCAGCGGCTCAACGGCGACTTGGCGGAAGCGGTGCGCGAGACGCTGCCGTTGCTCAAGGGGACTTATGGCCTGGCCGTGGTCAGCCCGCGTTTTCCTGATGTGGTGATCGGGGCACGGCTGGGCAGCCCGCTGGTGGTCGGCCTTGGCCGCGGCGAGCAATTTCTGGCCAGCGACCCCAGTGCACTGGTGACCAACACGCAGAAGGTGGTTTATCTCAAGGACCGCCAGATGTGCGTGTTGACGCCGGAGTCCTGGCAAGTGCTGGATCAGGAACGAGAGACGGTGCCGGCTTCTGTCCATGAGATCAATCTCGACGCCGCCGATTCCGATAAGGGTCCGTTCGCGCATTACATGCTCAAGGAGATTTACGAGCAGCCCGAAGCTTTGGAAAACGCCATGCGCGGCCGGCTCGATGAAACGGACTCCACCGCCCACTTCGGCGGCTTGAACATCGACCCCCAGCAACTTCGCCGTGTCGAACGCATCATACTTACAGCATGCGGCACCAGCTATCACGCGGCGCTCGTCGGCGAATACCTCTTCGAGGAGTTCGCACGTATGCCCGTCGAGGTGGAGTACGCCTCGGAGTTTCGTTATCGCAATCCGCCGGTGGACCGCAACACGATTGTCGTTGCCATCACCCAATCCGGCGAAACGGCCGACACCTTGGCAGCCGTGCGCGAATCGAAACGCAAGGGTCATGCGACACTGGCACTGTGCAACGTCGTCGGCAGCAGCATTGCCCGTGAAGCCGACGGCGGCGTTTATCTCCATGCTGGGCCGGAAGTCGGCGTGGCCAGCACCAAGGCCTTTACCTCGCAAGTAGCAGTCCTGACGATGCTGGCTTTGTATTTTGGACGAATGCGGCACCTGTCGAGCTTGCAAGGCGCCCAGATGCTGCAAGAGTTGCGGGCCGTGCCCGACGCCGTGCGGCGAGCGCTTGGTTGCGACGACCGCGTCAAGGAGATTGCCCAGCGCTACGCTCAAATCAGCAACTGCCTTTACCTTGGACGGCAATATCTTTATCCCCTGGCGCTGGAAGGTGCGCTCAAGCTCAAGGAAATCAGCTACATTCACGCCGAGGGCTATCCTGCCGCGGAAATGAAACACGGGCCGATCGCACTGGTGGATGCCAACACGCCGTCGGTGTTCCTGATCTCACGCGGCGGCGTTTTTGACAAAGTGATGAGCAACCTGGAAGAGATCAAGGCCCGCGGCGGCCCGGTGATCGCTGTCGCCTGCGAAGGCGACGCCGAAATCGCCAGGCATGTGGCCGACCGCGCCGATGAGGTTATCTTCGTGCCGGAAGTGCCGGAATATCTCCAACCGCTCGTGCTGGCGGTGCCGCTTCAACTGTTGGCGTATCATATTGCCGTGCTCCGCGGCTGCGACGTGGATAAGCCGCGGAACCTGGCGAAGAGTGTTACTGTCGAGTGATAGGGGTCAAGAGTCAGCAAAATACAGCCCGGCCTAAGTGTCCTGACCGCTGACCCCTGACCCCTGACCCCTACCCATGCGTCAGCGTCAAGTATTAGTCTGTGAAAGCGATGGCCGCCTTGCGGAGACGTTGCGCCCAGTGGTGCAAGCTCAGGGCTGGCGAATTCAGGAAGTGCGTCATCCGCGGGTTTGTTTGGGCTTGTTGCCGGAGGGCGGCGAAAGCGTCTTCGTGCTGCGGGCAGGGCGGGACTTGCAGCGCGAGATGACGTTGCTGGAACAAGTCACGTGGCTTTTCCCCCAAACGGCAACCGTGGTTGTCTGCGACGCTGATAATGTTGCCCTTGTTCAGCTGGCGTGGGATCTTGGGGCGCGTTTCGTATTGCATCCGCCGCAAATTCGCGAATTGTTGCCCGAGGTGGTAGCTGGTTTTCTCGGGGCCAAGGCAGTGGGCGAGACGGGAGAGTTGGCGACCGGAGTTTGACATGACCGAGCTGGAACTGCCAACGCTGGACGAAACCCGCTGCGTCGGTTGCGGGGATTGCGTGCAGTTGTGCCCGACTGACTGTTTGGAGATGGCCGGCACGCTGCCGTGGCTGCCCAGACCGGGGCGTTGCGTCAGTTGCACCGTGTGCGTGTTGATTTGTCCCGTGCAAGCACTCGCCATGTCGCGATTAGCGGGCGAATGAAAAGGAAAGGCCCACGGAGCGTTGCTCCGTGGGCC
>DASRAT010000139.1:0-8230 GCA_035638015.1 Gemmataceae bacterium
GAATGGTCACTGCGGCTAATGTAGCAAGCCGACCCACCTCTGCCAGGATTGCTTTGAGCTGCGCAACTGGCGAGATTAACTTTGCCAGACGTCCTCTGTGAAGGTGATGCTGTGTTCCTCTCGTATAGAGTCTAGCCATGATCAAGAAACGCGTGGCCCTCATCAATCCCAAGACTGTCAACAAGTATTACCATCTCAACCTCGGCGGATTGGATCGCTTGTTCGCCTGGTTCTTCAAACGCTTTTACGACAACCAGTTCGAAATCCCTTCGCACACCTACTGCACCACGATGCCGCCCGTGACTCTTTACGCGCTGGAGGCGTTGTTTGGCGGCCGCTGTGAGACACGGGTCATTGATGAGCAAGTCGATCAACTGGATCTGGATCTCGATGCGGACCTGGTTTGTGTGACCGCAACCACGCCACAAATTCCTCGTGCATACGCCATCGCTCGGCATTTCCGGGCGCGGGGCATTTCCACGGCCATTGGCGGCGTCCACGCTACGTGTCTTGCGGATGAATGCGGCAAGCACTTTGACACGGTCTGCATCGGCGAGGCCGAGGGCTATATTGACGAGCTTGTTCAGGACCTGGCAAATGGCCAAATGCGGCCCCGGTATTCCAGCCGCACGGCAGTGTCGCTGGCGAATATCCCGTTCTATCGTTATGAAATTGGCACCGGCAAATACCTGCCGTTTCATGTGATTAATTTCTCGCGCGGTTGCGTTTTCAAATGCGACTATTGCTCCATTCAATCCACCCTTGGCAGTTTCCGCACCCGGCCTGTCGAGCAAATTGTCGAGGAAATCGAGGCGGTGGGGTCCAAGAACTTATGGTTTCCCGATGCCACGTTGACGGCCAATCCTCAGAAAGCGCGCGAATTGTTCAAGGCGCTGGCGCCGCTGAAAGTTCGCTGGTTGGGCCAAATCACATTGAATATTGCCAAGGATGAGGCCATGCTCGATTTGTTGGCACAGAGCGGCTGCTGGTTGGTCGGTATCGGCTTCGATAGCCTGAGCCGCCTGAATGTGCGCACGGCTCGGAAAGTGCAAAATCGAGTGGAAGATTATGCGCGGGTCATTGAAGAGTTGCACAAACGCAAGATTGCCATCGAAGGCAATTTCGTTTTCGGCTTTGACGAGGACTATGCGGACGTGTTTGATGCAACGGCCCAGTTTGTTTTGGAAGCGGGCATCGATTTGCCGGAATTCTATGTGCTGACGCCGTATCCGGACACCGAACTTTATCGCCGATTGCGGCAAGCAAACCGCATTGTGGACTTTGATTGGGGGCATTACGACAACACCCATTTCCACCATTTGCCGGTATTTCAGCCCAAGCACATGTCACGTGAGGAATTGCGAGCGGGATGCCGGGCGGCGGAGCGCAAGGTATATCGCACAGCGGGTACGCTGCGCCGATTGGCCAAGGCACGGGTGTGGCATTTGCCGGTGCTGATGGCCAATTTCATTTATTCGCGGCGTTTGCGGCACCGCGGAGACCTGGTGCCGGAAGGTGAGGAACTGAGAAGCTGGGAGCTGCAAATGTCGGAATTGCAGGCGTCGCCGTAAATAAGGCAACGCTCTTCCGGTCTCGTGACCCACAAAAGATGGGAAGACTTTAACGGCCGATCCGTGGCGGCGTCCAAAAACGTCGCCGCCGCAGCCTATTTCCCCATGGAGTTGGCCAGGCCCGTGCATACCATAGAACAGGTTTTCTGTCATGCACTGCCGGAGAGGGCCATGCACCCGACATTGCAACACTGCCGACGACTTTGGTGGTTGCTGCCGTTCTTGTCCGGTTGTGCCGCGTTGCCAGTGCCGGTCGAATCGCGGGCCCCGCCCTGCGCGGCCAAAGGCATCGTCATTGTTGTCGACGGCGCCGGCGGTTACCAGAACGCCCCGCGTGCCATTGCTGCCGCCGTGGACGAACAGCGACTGCCGGTGCATGTCCGCTCGTTTGATTGGAGCCACGGTCAAGGCCGCGGCCTGGCGGATGTGACGGACGTTGCCTACGCGCGTTGCCAGGGCCAACTGCTCGCCGAGCAAGTCTGCCGTTATCGCGGCGCCTATCCGAACGTTCCCATTTATTTGGTCGGTTTCAGTGCCGGCAGCACAGTTGTCCTGACGGCGGCGGAGCGATTGCCTGCCGACACTCTGGAACGCATCGTGTTGCTGGCGCCCTCCGTGTCCGCGGACTACGACCTGCGCGGCGCGCTTGCCAGTTCTCGACAAGGCCTTGACGCATTCACCAGCGAGCGCGACCAATTCTATCTCGGCCTGGGCACCGCGGTGGTAGGCACCTCCGACGGCAAAATGGAACCAGCCGCTGGGCGGATTGGCTTCCGCGCGCCGGCATTGGCGCCCAACGAGCAATGGCTCGCGGGCCGTTTGCGCCAGCACGCCTGGGACCCACGTGTCGCCTGGACCGGCAACAACGGAGGCCATTCAGACAGCCTACGGCCCGCCTACCTGAAAGCTTACGTGCTCCCGCTCTTGACCCCTGCCGGGAAAGGTGTCGGGGCCAACATCATGTCAGGCGGCCAGCGTTAAGAAGGCCTAACAAAAGATCCACGTGACTTTGGAATTCATGTACCAGCGGCCGTTGGCGCCGTCCAGCAAGGTGCCCCCGCCTCGCCTATGGCACCCCGCGATTGCCGCCCACAGGCTCCACCCTCCAAACCAGCCTCGGCCCGACCGAATGGGCAACGGTTTCGTCCAACACCGTCACGAATCGTACCAGCGATTCAGGAAAGTGGTTGTCGAAATAAACCTCCTTTGCCTGGTCACCTTGGCGAATTTGGAGCGTGCATTGGCAACCGTCTACCCAGCCCGAGCTGTAGCTTTTTTCGAGTTTCATCAACTCGTTTGCCTTCACCGCTTCCAGCACTCTGGCCACTGCTTCCGGAGGGAGTGTGGCGGTCGCCATTTCCGCTACAGGTTTGCCTTTCCAGTCCCGTTCGCGTCGCATGCGGCGCAGGGTCAAACGCCCCTCGTTGTTGAGTTCAATAGTGACATAACTGGGATACAAACCGCTGCCGCGACTGAAATAGATAGACCATGGCTTACTGGGATCAACACGAAAGCCGGTCCCTTCGTCTTTTTCCACGCTCGTCGCAGGATGACCTTCCGGAAGACCCGGCGGGTTATAGCCAAGAGCGGGCGGGTCCGAAAGGTAAATGGTGTCTGGCAAAAGCCATCCGCTGACGGCCAACGCGCCAATCGTTAGCAAAAGCCACGGGGTTCTCATTTTCCAATCTCCCCGGCTGGGTGCCACACCCTAAAAGCGTGTGTTAACCAGTCGCATTCACTCAACGTCTCCGCCCCTTTTTCCGCAAATGCAACGGCCCCTTCCTTTCCATTTCCTCAACAGAAACGGGCATGCCAGCCAGGTCGTCTGCGGTGGGACGGTATCACGGCGCCGGCGTGATCTCGTTTTTATTGGTTCCAACCCCCGGCATTTCCTTGCTGACCGGCATCCCGGCCAAGTCATCTGCCGCATGCTTTGCGACCACTTTGCAATCGCGTTTAGGAGCGCTCATGCCTGATCCTCCACGTCGTTGACACGCACCCGTCATGCTGCGACATCAATCATGCTTCTTGGGCTTGAGGCTTCTTGCGAGACGCGCGGAGCGTTTGTTTGAGCTTCCGCTGTTTACGTCGGCCCGCCGAAGCACGATCCTGGGCTTGGCAATGTTGGAAATAACCTTTGATCCCGCCAAAGCTCTTGATGAGGTCTTCTCGGACGCGCCTGACTTCTTCCACGATGGCATCGCTCATGGTCAACTCCTCCTTCGGATATCTTGGCCGAACCGCACCTGGGGGATCGTTTCCGGCGACACCAGCAGTGGAGCGCGCAAATCCAACCCTCCGCAAATAGCTTCGAGTCGCGCCTGGGCGATTGGGTTCGCCAGATGGGCATAGTTCCACGTTAGCAAATAATCGACTTCGTGGGCAGTCGACACGGCCATCTGTAGCGCATCGCCGGGTTTCGTTTCAGGAATCAAGCGCGATTCGAGCAGTTTCTCCAGTACTTCCTTGGCTTTGCGCGTCATTGCCAAACGCGGCAATGAACGAGCCATTTTCACGCACTCGGCTTGCCTGCGAAACCGACCGGCTTGCAATTCGTTGATGGTCGTGACCGAGACGAACGCCGTGAAATGCCGGCGTTCCACGTTCCACCATTCCTTGGTATGCAAACGCCGAGCTGCGACGGTTAGATCGCCGCCTTCGTGCCAGTAGGCGGAGATGATATTCGTGTCGAGGTATATCGTTGGCTTTTTCACGCAGTTTTGTCCTGGCTGTCACCCCGCCGTCACTACTTCCCATCCTTCTTCAACAAATCCTCCAGCGTCTTCCCCGGCGTCAGATCTCTTCCCTTCAATCCCGGGTAATCCGCCGCGTAGCGGTGGGCGCGGAAAACGTCGCCGCCGCCGCCCATGCCGCCTTTGCCACCGCCTCCGCCACCTTTGCCGGCCGAGGGGTTGACGTATTTCCACACCACTTCCTTGTCGGCGGTTACTTCGAAGAAGGTGCCGTTGGCGCCGGAGCAGATGAGAGTGTTGCCGTTGGGCAAGCGCTGGGCGCCGGAGATGTAAGTGGAGAAGAAGTCGGTCTTTTTCGGGGCGACGTAGGTCCAGGCCGGTTTCTCCGGGCCGAATGCTTTGCCGGGCGTAAGGCTGTAGTTGCCCTTGGCATCGATCGGAAGAGCGATTTCATCGACCGTGGAATAATTGCCGCCGGGGCGGCCGCCGCTGCCGTTGTTGAACACCAAGATGTGGCCTTCGCCCGGAAGGCCCTTGGGAATCCAGTGGGCGTTGTGCTGTGAGAACAGCTCGCGCTCTTTGGCCGTGCCAGCGCGGTAAACTTGCGGATTGCCCCAGCGATAGAGCAGGTCGCCGCCTTTGCCGCTCTTGCCGCCCTTGTGGCTCGCCGCTTCGGCCTTGGTGGTGCTGTGGTCGATGATCCAAAACTCGCTCATCTTGTGAACCGACATCACGATCTGGTCCAGCTCCGGATTGTAAGAGATGCCGTTGACGTGCGTGAATTCCCCCCCGCCTCCCTTGCCGCCGCCGGGAGGTTGGCCTTTGTCCTTCTTGCCGGGATCCTTCTTGTCTTGCTTGTCCTGTTCAGTACCGCCTTTCTTGTCAAAACCCTTTTTGTCTTTCTTATCGGCCGCGCCTTTGCCGGCGCCGAAATTGATATCGACCAGTTCGGGATGAGCGGCCACCTCCCCGTAGTTCTTTTTAGACTTGTCGAAATCCTGAACGAGGTGGTCAAACAGATTCCATTCCCAGACGATCTCGCCGCCTTTGGGGCCGTTGGGCTTCACTTCGATGATGCTGTCAAAATTCAAACCGCCGCCGCCACGGCGTCCGGCCTCGGTGCATTCCTGGGCAGAACGGGGGTCCCACACGGGCATGAGGATATTGCCGTTGGGCAACTGGAGGAAATCGTGGTGCTGACGCTTGTTGGGCGGGCAGGAGTAGTCCCAGACCACCTTGCCGTCCCAGGTGGTTTCCCGCATGCGGCCGCCGGCCCCGCCGCCGCCCGCGCCGCCTTTTTCCTGCCAGACATCAGCGCGCAGAAAATTGCCATTGGGCAGCAGTATCGTGTGAGCGCCAGGCGTGGCGACGGCATCCCATTCCTTCACCAGCTTACCGTCCATGTCGATCAAGTAGAACTTTTTCCCGTAGGTCGGCGAGAACAGGGTGTAACCCGCATATGCCTTGGGGGTGTTGAGGTTGAGCCCGGGCTTGCCCGGCGCTGGACTGGGGCCGCCTTGGGTGCCCTTATCTTGGGCTGCGCCGGCGTCAGGGCCGATGGCCAGCGCCAGCACGAAGGCCACAATGGTGAAGGTCGCTGCCAGCACGAAACGGCAGGCGGTACGGTTGGGGGGGTTGCGGAGAGAGGTCACGATGCGATCCTCCTGGAGGGTGAACGAGGGAAGTTCGGGTGGTTTAGGCTGCCACAAGCCGCGTTTTGGGCTTGAGTCCATCGACAAGTACCACTATACGGTTTGCCTGTTTTCATCTGACCCGAGGGGGCGAATGCGAATATTGCACGTCGGTCTGGTGCTGTTGTGCCTCTTTGGCATTTGCGGGTGCGGGACTGTCGCGAATGCATTTGGTCCCCGCGAGAATCCACACGTGTATGGCGGCTTGGAATTCGATTACCTTGCGCTAAAATCAACTTGGTCCGCATCGAACATGGACGGCCCCAAACCCACGCAATTCGTCGAAAGCCTTGGCAAATCGGTTTTATTGACAACCATGATTGCGATCGATGTTCCTCTGTCCTTCGCTGGTGACACTATTACGCTTCCGCAGGTCTTTTTGGTATCCGGTATCCATGGATGGGGTGAGGATGCGGTCAAGATCCCTCCAACTGTTAGGCCGACCGAAGTTCTTCCGGTGAACGGCAATTCAGCAAGAGAGATTGAAAACGGCTTTGAGCCATCGGCTGCCGGCCATCGGCCAGAGAGTTCGGGCCAATAGCCGGCAGCGAAATCCGAGAGGAGTTTTACTTCTTCTTGGCCAACCCCGGCGAAGGAAGATACCGGTCCGCCCATTCATAAAATGCCGGGAAATTCGGCACATTGGTGTGGCCGCCGTCGTGTTGGCGCCAGGCCAGTTCGCCGCCGATGAACTGGTTGACCTTGGGCAACTGGGCTGTCAGGTAGTTGTCGGTAACGCCAAGGTCCTTCTTGCCGAGCAGTTTGTAAGCCGGGCCTGCGAGGACGCCAGCCATGAATGCCCCCTTAACGTCGATCCAGTTCGGATCGCCGGGCTTGACGCCGGTGCTGATCAGGCACAGGCGCGGGGCGCAAAGCGCCACGAGCATGTGCTGATCTACAGGTAAGTCTGCGGCCGTCTTCTTTCCGAACTTGCCCTCGTCCGTGGAGTATTTGAGGTAGTTGCCGCACATCCAGTGGTATTCGCCTCGGGAGGCAACGTTTTCCAGGAGTTCGCCGAAGATATGGCGAAATAGTTTAACGCCGCCGGCGCCAGAGGAGGCGACGAAGCCCGCCGCGACGCGCGTGTCAAAAGCCGCTGTGACAATGGCCGCCTTGCCGTAACGCGACACGCCGGTGATGCAGACCTTGGTCGGATCAACGCCCGAATCGGGGTTGGCTTCGAAATAATCAATCAGACAGCTCACGCCCCAACCCCAGGCACGCAGCGAGCCCCAATCTTCAGGGTTGCGGGGTTGGCCCTTGTTGGTAAGACCGATGATGCCCTGGCGCAGCCCGCCGTTGTTGCCGCTATCGGCTTGCACGCTGCCCGGATCGATGGTGCCGTAGCCCCAACCCTTGTTAAGCGCCTGTTGCGTCCACGAGTTGCCGCCGCCTCCTTTGCCGCCGCCGCCCGGGCCAGCGCCGCCGAATTGAATAATGATTGGCACCTTGCCCTTGGCATACTTGGGCACGGTGAAGCTCGCCCTGATTTCAACTTTGATCGCTGGAAAGGTGCTGTTATCTGCGGTGCCGACCAGCGTCTTGGTAACTGTCGCAATGCCGCCGCTCTCGCCTTCGACCGTGTTCGTGACTTTCCAGGTGACCTTGGGAACATTCTTGGGAATGCGGCCGTAAACGTTGACCTCGAAATCTTCAACGATTTCGGCACGGCGTTTGGGCCATTGATTTGCGTTGCTCACCATGGTGCCGTCCTTGAATTTCATCAAATCCGGCATGGTGTTCGTGTAAGGATTCGCGTTGGCTTCGTTGGCTTTATCAGATTCCTGCGAACTCCAGCCCTTGCGCATCTTTTTGATGTTGAGCTGGTCTTGCATGTTCTGATAGTCGTCATACCCGGCGGGAATGAAATCAGGGAGCTTGCCCTTGCCTTGCCCCTTGACCTGGCCGGACGATTCGGTGGGGATGCACAGCGCCACGGCCAGCAGCAGCGCCACCGCCGCCAGCCGAAGAACACGCCGTGCAAACTGGCTCTGAAACATGGTTTTCTCCTTGTTGAACGGAAAGCCGCGCGTTCGGATCGGTCGCCGAACAACCGGTCGACGATTGCTGGTCGCGAACACCACGTGGATCATTGGGAGACCCAGTTGTTGTATGAAAACAAGGGCCGCAATTGACTGACATTTAGACTGTGAATACTCACCCTGCTATTCAAAACATATACGATCTCCCTGCGCAGCCGATACATTAATGTCAATTGGCCCGGCCCAATCACACAAGGACACTCCGATGACCAACAGGTTATTATTGATAGTCG
>DASRAT010000140.1:0-3248 GCA_035638015.1 Gemmataceae bacterium
AAGCGCGCTCATACAGTAACGACGCAAAAGACGTGCTGGCGCCTTGGCTGATCGAGGTCAGTTCCTCCGACAATTATCAAGACCCGCCGCCAATCACGGAATCATCGACACTGTTAAGTTACAAGGACGCCAGCCGCGTGGCCCGCCAAGCATTACGAACCTTGGAAAAGCAGCAGCCGACTAACGAAGATAGCCCGGACGACTGCGAAGTCTGGTTTCCTTTGGGATTGGACTATCGCAAAGTTCAGGCTTACAAAATCATAAAGCGTTCCCAATTCCTATTCCGCACCCCCATCCAGCGTATGAAGTTCATTCGAGCGATTAATAAGTTCGCCAAGAAATGCGGCTGCGGTCCCGAAGTGCTATCGATGCGCAGAAGCCACAGCGGGCGGCGTTCTGGGTCCATTATGGACATCGCGCAGGCCATCCACGAATATATTAGAAACGGCGGTGACAACATCACCAAGGCACTCAACTTGACGCGGAGCTTTGACGAGCTCGAACACGTCCAGGCCACGTTTTTCCAGGAGGTCCAAAGCCGCAAGGAGCAGCTGAAAGCCGACCTTTATCGCAACATCGACGCCAGACAACTGGACACGGATGCCACGCTGACAGGTTGGTTCGTCACCAAAACGGACATGGTGTAGTGCCGAAATGCGAGATGCTTGATTCTTCAGCCGCAATGGGTAAATGTCTTCAGCTTTGTCGCCAGATTCTTGAGCGGGATTGGTCTGCCAGTAGACCATGCTGCACTCTGTAAGTTCAAGTTGGTCAGCAGCCATCCCAGAATCCCCAGCCACCATGCGAAGCTCGGTCAGACGAATGGCACTAGCTTAAGCGATTTCGCGCCTGGTCATGTACGCCGGCCGAGGCGAGGAAGTACCGCTGCCGCCTGACGTGCAGAGGGTTTCCGAAGGGCACGATTGACGCCGACCCAACTTTGCCTCCTTGGCGTGGCTCTGATCGTGCCGTTGTGCCCAGCGGCGAGCTTCGTCCGATCGTGGACAGTGACTAGAAAGGGCGGGGCCGCCCATGTCGCCGCGATTCAGACGAGGCATGCCGTTTGTGCCAAAAGTGCCCCCAACCGTATCACCTGACGGGATCCGCTAATACCACTTCACCCGGTTCTGCTCAAGCTTGGCGATGCGGCGAGGCTGGTTAAGACGCTTGGTCGGCTTCGGCCTGCGTTTCCGCGCTCGCGGCTCCCAGCGCCCCGGCCGGTCGCCCACCAGGTGGTATGCCACTGCCTTGAGCATCACGTCAACCAGCCGCGCACGCTGCCGTGGCCGCGCCGCCTCCAGCTTCGGCGCGAACGCCGTCAGGGCCTGCTTGGCTCCCCTAATTTGGCGAGGCTCCACGCCTTTCGCGCTGGCGGCCACCGCCATGACCGTGCGGACCAGGTTGTATGCCAGCAAGTAAGCCCAGATCTCCTTCTCAACCATTTCCGGTGTCTTGCAGGGCAGGATGTCCATCTTCATTGTCGACTTGATGGATCGGAAATCGACCTCCCCGGCCCACCTCCGCTCGTACAAGCCACCGATCTGCCCGCCGTCCATCGATGTATCAAGGATCGTCGTTACCACCTTGAACTGCTCGGCACGGTTGTCCTAGTCGCGGGCATCGACGCTCACCTGCCGCATGGTCAGGCTCTTGGGGTATCGGCGGTACTGCTCCCCCGTCATGGGTCCTGAACGCGAAGGCAATCTCCGCTCGCAACCCCATCGCCAAATCGTCCTCAAAATACTGTACAAGAGTGAACGCTCGTCGAAATGGCGACCAAGGCCCAATTTGACGCCAAAATCGACCACCTTGTACGGTCCAAAATGGCGTCATTTGGCAACATGCAAAAATGCGCGCCATATAGGGGTATATGGTAGTTTTTGTTGGTTCCTCCCCACGTGAAGGGTGACACAGAGTTAAACTTGTTACCTGGTGTTGGTTTACGGTGTTTATTCTGGTTGTTTTGTTTGACGTTGTTAACTGCTTGATTTCTTAGAATAGTGTACATTTGAATGCGATACTGTGAAGTGTCTGAAGCCGTGGAACAGTACCGTCTCTTGATTACCTGTTTCTAGGTCGGCAAGTCCCGATTGATGTTTGGACGGCCGGCGAGTCCCGATTGGAGTCCGCGGCTGGTTGGCAAGTGCGGATTAATGTCTTGAAGGTCGGCGTGGGTCGACGTTGTGAATCCATGCAGCTTCCAAGGACTCCAATCGGGACTTGCCGGCCTTCAAAACTCCAATCAGCCACATTCTCATCGCGGCCTGAGTGTGTTTTGCTCCCGTTGCGGCTCGTGTTGCTGCACAGTGACAGCCAATGAAAAAGGGGCTGACAGCAGCCTGTGCCTTCCAACACTCACGGCCTGCGACAAGCGGCTTTTAGAAGGGACCTTAACGACTATTAGATTTCCCGGGTGCAGTTGACATCATTGGCTGATCGCAAACACTTCGAGCAAGGAGGTTTGCGATGCCGGGATTCAGGACGGCGAACATGCTTGCAGTGACGTTTAACGGCCGACCGTTCGCTCAATCAGGTTTACCACTTCGTTCTGACCTACTCGAACTGTTGAGCCTGCAACGATCTGTTTCTCGGAGGCCTTTGAAGGCTGAGCGTTGGTTTACAAAACGCGCTGCAGTGACAGGGCGACTTCGGTCTGACCGGATCCTGGGTTGATAGGGTCCTATGGCGTAACGGTGGTGAAGATGCAGGGTGTGATGCTCGGCGTTTCTAGTTTTGGGCAAATCATGTGGTTGTGCAGCACGGCAGACGTGATTTTCTGAGCCGAGTGGGTGACTGGGTCGAAAAGGTCATCCGCCATCAATGCAAGATAATCTACTTTTGGAGGCGCCTCCAAAAGTACATACGCATACTTTGAGGGCGACCCCACCGCCTATGGCCTGCAAGTTGGTGAAAGTGCAAAAGCTGGCGATGCTCGGTTTTATCGGGATGCCGGCCGGTGCCTCGATTCAGGGGAATTAGAATCGCGCCGCCAAGATAAATAGGAAGATGCGAGAAAAGAGATCTGGCTTAGTTATTCTCTTTTTCCCATAATTTTTCCGGAGCCCTGGAGGAAAATGGTATGGCTGCCGATGTCCTGGCCTTCCGCCAAATGCCACCACAACTCGTTGTCGAGCCAACTCCGCGAACTCGTTCACGGCGACCTCGCCGGAAGTCCGAGCGGCCCACGACGCTCGCCGTGGCCGTGCCTTCGCAGGTTCCAGCGCCAAAGCCCGCTGTCATAAACAAAG
>DASRAT010000141.1:0-9989 GCA_035638015.1 Gemmataceae bacterium
TGGAGACGCCGAGGAAGGCCCAACCCCCGGCAGTCTTTGGTGAGCGGGCTCCGCGATTTGAAACAGCGAGCACTCAAATTCTTGACACTTCCCTTCCAGAGCGTAGCATCCCGCGCCACGGTAGCGCGTTGCTGTCGTGGCGTGATTCTTCACACCATCGCCTTTCAAAAGGAAATACGCCAATGTCTCAATCTGCACTCGTGGTCCACCGAGGTGCCCGAGTCGTCACACGTGAGGAGCTGGACAATGTTCCGGCCCCGCCGCCGACAGACACTTGGTTCCCGCTGACGCACTCCCATGTGCTGGACCGCACGCTGTCCACATTGGACCAAGCTGGTTTTCATCCGAAGCGGACCCAGCTGGCCTTGTCTCGCGGCGACGCCAAGTTTTTTGCAACAATCGATCTGGAAAGTCCCATAGCTGAGGGTGTTGCTCTCGCTGTGGGCGTCCGCAATTCGATCGACAAAAGCTTGCCGATTGCCTTTGCAGCGGGCGAACGGATTTTCGTTTGTGACAATCTTGCGTTTCGCGGTGAGGTCGCTGTCGCGCGCAAGCACACCCGATTTGGTGCTGACCGGTTCGCAGAAGCCATGGCCAAAGCCGTCTCTGGCCTAGCCCAGTTCCAAGAAGCCGAGGGTCGCCGCATCACCTATTTCCGCAAAACGGAGATTCAGGACACTATGGCGGAATCACTCATTCTTCGTGCCTACGAGCGGCAAATCCTGTCTCATCTACAGCTGCCGCGCGTTCTGTCGCAATGGCGCAAACCGCCTTTCGAGGCCTTCGAGGATCGTACCTTGTGGTCGCTCGAAAACGCCTTCACGTCGGCTTTGGCTGACGTGGGAAAGACCAACCCCCAGCGATTTTGCGGTTTGACCATCGCGCTCCAGGGATTGTTGGCGGAAGCTGCCGGCGCGTCCGAACCCCAATTTGCCATGCCGGCGTGAATCCACGGTCACTTTTGAAGGGCGACCCAAAGAATCGCCTTGCCCTCTGTGCTTCGGCATGGAGGGCTTTTCGCGGAGCAGTTGTATTCGTGGGACTGGACCAAGATTCCCCAGCCCGGTCATGTGACGCTCTTAGGCACGTTGGGCTGCTCTGGCTTTTCTCGGCGCTGCGAAAGGGTTCGGTAAAGTGTCGCTTTTGAAACGCCGAGCGTGTGGCAGATGTCCTTCACCGCGGTCTGGGTGTTTTGCATCAGCGTGGTCGCCATTTCGATCTGCTTGTCTGAAAGCTTCCGCGGCCGGCCGCCTTTTCGGCCCCTCGCGCGAGCTGCTGCTAGGCCCGCCATCGTCCGTTCGCGGATCACGTCACGCTCCATTTCCGCCAGCGCTGCAAAGACGTGAAACACCAATTTGCCGCCGCTGGTTGTCGTGTCGATGCTCTCTTGCAAGCTGCGAAAGCCGATATTTCGTTTTTGAAGGTCGGTTACAACGTCAATCAAGTGCCGCACCGACCGGCCGATACGATCCAACTTCCACGCGACCAGCGTGTCACCAGGACGCAGAAACTGAATGGCGTCCAGCAACCCTTGCCTGTCGGCAGCCGCACCACTTGCAACGTCTGTGAACATTCGCTCACAGCCCGCCTTGACCAACGCGTCTTTTTGTAGGTCTAAGTGCTGATCGCCCGTGGACACCCTGGCGTAGCCCACTAACATGGCCAATATGGTTGCAAAACCCGTGGCATCGGTCAAGTTTCGCGACGTTGAATTCGAGACGGCATTTGAGCCCGACCGAGAGCCACCTACGGGAAGATGGACGTCCGATTGGCCGCGGTCTCAAAAACGAACGTTTTTGCCACGTATTGCATGCAACCCGAAACCGTGACATTGCTATGCTCCAGGTGCTCTGTTAGGCCAAACACAACAAGGTTGCCATCTTGTCCACCTTGAATTCAACATCTGCGACTGCGTTGAAAAAGCGCCGTGTAGTTGACGCCGGGCAATTCGATGCTCTGGCATGCGGTCATGCAATTTCACCTTTCAAAAATCTCAACAACACAGCAAAACAGGAAATTTAACATGTGGAATGAAACCGATTTCAAGCAACTGGAAAAGGACATCGACAGCGTGCGAAATTCAAACACTGCGGGCGCGGCAGAAGCCGCCTCAACGCGAACTGTAGGTTCCTTTTATCAAGACAACTTTGATCAACGCGCTGTCTTGACTGCGCGACTCAAGGAATTGTGGAATGGCGGCGCGATCTATAGTGTTAGCGAGGGCGAAGACTTCAGCGAATTCAAACGCGTCCTTATTCTGTGGCTTGAAAACATCCTGGCGTCACGCGAGAAGTCCCACTTTGCGAGCTGGAAAACCGCCTCACTGGAGGCACTCGCGGACCAGACGGACAGCCTCTATTACGCAATCGACCGCACCCATTTTCACGAATTCCCAAACGCGATTCTGCAGCGCTGCCGGCTTTCAATTGAGCAAAGCCCGCCAAACGATGCGGCGTGGAGAATCCTCTTCAATGTTTCCCGGACACGGTTTGAGTTGGCCCAACACCTTAGCGACGCTTGTTGCCTCAAAGAACTGGAGGATGTGGCCGGCATGGCGAACTCCCCGTGGATGGGGAAAATCGGTCATGCTCTAATCAGCCTACTTGACCACAGGTTGCAGAAGGGCATGCTAAAACACAGCGTCAGCGCCGAGGATCTCAGAGCAAACCCAATGGGAGCTGTGGAAGCGGCCTTTGGTAAGGGCGACGGCGACGCCGAATGTCACCTTGTGACCGGCCTATTGCAAGCAGGTTATCGCGGCGTGGCAGCGGGCGAGGTCGCAACTTATGGGATATTGCTTGGTTTGCGCGAAGCGTATAATTTCTTTCTGGCTGGCCGTCAGGACCTGGCTGTTGGATCTTTGAGATGGGCCGAATACCAGATTAACGCCATTGGCGACGCGCTGCCGAAGGCAATGTGGCAGGCAATTGGCGTACTCTATCTTTGCGCGGCATCGGGGGCCAGGCAAATTGGGTATTTCGATTCGCAAATTCAGCTGCTTGAACGAGCAAAGTCCTATTTGCCTGAGGAGGGAGACGATCATGCTGAGTGTTTGCTGGACTTGGGCCAGGAATACCAGCGGCAAGGCAAGCCTTATGAGGCGATTGAATGCTATGAGGAAGGGTTACGAACGCCAAACTTGACGGAGCCAAGACTGATTGGCATGTTGGAGGGCTGCTTGGGACGTCTGCTCGGGGAGGCAGAAGGAGATATGCTCAAGATGATGGCCATCAACCCTGTTGCCCTGGAAGCCTTCGGATTTGATCGGAAACTTGTCGACGTTTTTCCGCGGATAGTTACCCGCATGCTTTCCGGGAGCCTCATTTCGGATGGCGAGCATCTTGAGGCAATCAACCTGCTACAGGCTCTCATTGTAAAATGGCGAGGCGAGGATCAGTCTTCGGATCGAGTCTTTTCCATGTATTTGCTCGTGCTCAAACTTGCCATGTCTATCGACGACCCCGCCTGTTTGCCTTTTGCTTTCACGAATGTATTGCAGGAAGCAGATCGTTACGTCGCAGGGGCCAAGCCCGCCTCGGTCATGGAGTACAATCAACTCAAGGCCACCATCCATGCCATGGCCCTTCCAAATCTTCCCGCTTTGATCGTTCGTGAATTTAGTCAGATGCTAGGCTTGTATTCTGCTGAACTTCTTAAGAAGCCCCGCGCCGGCAAAGTTGGCAGCATGGAGAGGAAATAGGAATTCACGGTTTCACCTGCTACAGCGCCGGTGCGTGCCTAATGCATAACCATGATCGAATTCATTGAGCACCTTGAGTTTGAACAGGACCATAACGCACGGATCAGCGTATTGCTAACGTTTGTTGTAAGTACGCTGAAAACTGGAAGCCAACGTGCGATTTATGACTTTCCGCTTCAGCGTGCATTGGAGATCGGTTCAGAAAGTGTCCTAGCATGTCGACGAACTCTCGTATCAGCCGAGGCTGCTAACCTTGCCCGCGCAGGCCTGGAGCCTTTACTACGTGCATTCGGCCTCATGGTCTTCCTGAGGTGTGGGTTGGTTAAACAGGATTTGGAAACCACAAAACTCTTTCTCAAGCATCTTCCGCGGCCAAGTGGGCAAGATGAATCAACAGCCTTAATGGACAGGTTCACACGATTACTCAAGCTGAGCACGAACTGGATCATGGTACGGCACGAGGCGGTGCCATTGGGCCGGACGCTGCGAAGTTTAAAGCCGCGGGATCAAGTCAGGTTTGATGAATTGAAAGACATTCTGTCTGAACTGCTGAGTGCAATCCGCGCTAATGATGAACTTGAAGGAGGAAGTGGCCAGGCAACGGAACTCGGTGTGCCGAGTTGTCCAACCGGGACTGCATCAGATGCAACTTTGCAACTCAGAGATTGCGTGAAAGAGTTACGAGTTCTTCGCGCAAAAAGCCAATTGGCAGATCGAGCACTGAGCACTGTCGACCAGGATTTCACCGTTTCCGAACCAGCAACCGATGAGGTTCATTTGTTCCTTCTTGACCTCGGTGATGGTTCAGACCATCGAGTCGCTGGCATTGCACAAGGTCAGTTGGCGTACCATATATGGTATTCTAGCACCTGGTCAGAGATGGCGCGGCGAGCGCGACGGCTGCCTCGCAATAACTCGAAACTCTTGCACCAGTTGGATGCGTTCCATACGCACTACGCGCGCCATCCTCATACCGAATTGGGGAATCTGTTTGCTGAAGGCCTTGATTGTGAGCACTCAATCAAACGGGTTACATATTCCGACCTCACTCACGGCGACGTTCCTCTGGCTTGGGTGGGAGATTCGACAAACCGGTATGCGGTTACTTTGGCGAGCAGCTGGCAGCGGCAAATACCGCTTGCGGGCCCAAGAAACGAGTTTTCGTTTTGGGGGCGAATGCATTATCAGGTCGGTGGCCCAAGTAAAAATGGCGGTCAGCCGTACCAGGATGGATGCGAACAAACGCCCACCATTAAAGACACGTTGGCGCCTGCGCGTCGGGAACAAAGAATGTTTGAGCAAAACTGCCGCATCGGCAACGTCCCATTGACAGTCACGTGTGACGCCGCAGCGACACGGACCGCCTTCTTGAAAACTAATTGGCGGCAGGTCTCGGTACTCCATTTGGTAATGCACGGCATTGGACACGCAAGCGATCCGGAGCAGTCGTTTTTGATGTTCGCACCAAGTATGGACAGACAAGCAGCGGTCACTTTTGTCGACGTTTTGTCACTTGATTGGTCGCAACTCGAGTTGGTATTCCTGAATGCATGCTTGACTGGCCTTGGTCCAGGTCGAAGTGGGGAGACTGGTTTGTCGATGGCTTGGGCGTTCAAAGCTGGCGGAGCAAGAGCAGTCATAGCGCATCGATGGTTGGTGGACGATGAGGTCGCGTGCTACTTTGCCGATCAATTTTACAGACATTGGCTTGGGGAGGAAAGTCAATCTATCGAACGAGCATTTCAATACGCACTGCGGTCGACGCAAAACCAACCTCAATATTCCCGACCAAGTTCTTGGGGTTCCTTCGTACTGCTGCAATAATCACCTACTAATATCCGGTCACGGTAAGTTCCCGTGCGTTTGGCTCAGGCAACATGCGGGAAAACCGCATGGGATGGGACAAATCCTCTCTAATTGCGACAGATGTTTGGAGAGCTGCTTCCAATTCAATTCCCTGGCATTTTGGTCGTCACCTTAACGGTCAATTCTTGCATACCCACTCCCAGGGCTGCGGCCGGCAGTGGTTCGCAAGGTTGCGACCAAGCGATCGAACTATTGTTCCAGGGCACAGGGACAATCAAGTCACGCTGGTCACCGTTCGGGAATGCGACTGTGAAGACCAAATCTTCATTGCGAGGAGCCGGGGTGATTTCGAGTTGTGGTTCGAAGAAACCTTCCCGCTCGAGCAATGGATCACAATGAAGACGAATTGTCGCTTTCTGTTCAATTGTCCCATAACACTTGGTGGCGATCTCCGCCGGCAGCACAATGTGCTGGTCGCCATCTTTGGTTGCCAGGTCCCATGCATTCGGATCAGCAGCTGGCGCTGTAATCTCGCCCGTGTTGCCGCGAAAGCTTCCTCTCGCTGAGCTTCGCGCAGGCGTGACAAGAAAGATCAGCTGAATCGCCGCGGGAAGCTGGCGCTTTTCTTTTGGACCAACCGATTTGGCCACGCCCGCCGTCATCCTGCTTCCAGCGGTTGCTTCGCCGGCATATTCTTTCCGAGCATTCACAGCGTCAACGCGGTCTTCACCTCCAGTCCGATCTGCGGCAATATTCTTCCACTTTACAGTGAGCGCATTGTCGGCCGCAGTGCTCATCCCAGCCAGCAGCGGTTCCACTTGGCTATTTGAGGATAGCAAATCTTCAGCAACGCGCTGCATTATGTCATCGCTGGCCTGCCCGGTAAAAAAAGCCCGGAGCTCAGACGGTGTAAGCTTCTTTTGCTCCACGAGAGTCTCCTAACCATTGATATGTCACTGCCACGTAGCAATCCCAAAACGTCTCTCCCCAAACTTGCCTCAACCGCTGGATTTCTTCCAAGGTGGCTTCAGCCATGGGTTCGCCTAACGCTTGCTGGGCCCTTTGCCAAACATGGACAATTGCAGCCTCAAGCTTTTCAGCTGCTGTTCGATCACCGGGTTTCGCTTTCGTCAAGGCCTCGGCTCTCCAGAATTCGCCATGGCGATAGAGATTCCAAAGCAACCCAAACTCACGGACTGTGATCGATGGGGAGTACGGCTTCTCCTCGCTCTGAAATGCTGCCCCTGACCTCCTCAACCAAGTCATGGATTCACGATAACCAGCAATCGCCCGTTTGTCGATTGGTGGCATCGCCTGGAGCGATGCAAATTCCAGTCCAAGCTCAGAGAGCATGACAATCAAGTTTTCGAGTCGCAAGTCGCCCTCGTTCAAGCCACGCCATGCAATATGAAGTGTGAGGTCGAATCGATCAGCAAGAGCTTGTGGAGTAGGCGCCTTGGTCAGCGCTTTTAGTTCTTCCCAAATCTGCATTGCGCAGATTTTCCGCACTCCCTGTTTGAATTGTTCGACAATCTTGCGATCACGATCTAGTTCTCGCTCTTCGGTGGCCATGACCTCGCGAAAGGCCGCTACCATTGCCTGGAGCTGCTCCACGGACCTTCGTTGATGGGAAAACGCCTCAGCCCCAGGCACTTCATTATTCTTGTCTGCCGATTCCACGAAGTGAATCCTCCAGCATATTTCGCGTGTGTTCTTCCATGCCCTTGAGCACTTTGTCGACGCAGCTGTCTTCTCGCTCCAAATCCTCCGCGATGCGTTTCATCGTTTCATGGTCTGCCCGACCCGATAGCCAGTCCTTTATGTCTTTTTGTGTAACTGCCATATGGTCAACAGTTTAGCACGATTCTGTTCCAACGGCCAGCGATTTTGCCCCCGGTGCAAAGAACCGGAGAGCTGATTCTGGCAGGATGGCCCTCCTTGGCAATAAAGAGGTGCCTGTGCCCGAGATTGGCGTCACGGGAGCACAGGCCCCCAGAATCAGGCAGCGGTCCGCTTTGACGCGGAAGCACCACCTTCGGTGGCATTATAAGCCGGGCCAAGGCAAATCGCTGCCACAAAGCCGCAATCGCGGCAAAAAGGGGTTTTGAGCATGAACAGCAAGAGCAGAAGAGTTGCGGTTGTCAATCCATCCACGCTGAATTCCCGCTATTTAGACGGGGATTGTTCTCAATCGTTTGATGACGAGACCCGGCATTTGCCCAGGGCAACGGCCTTGCGTGCTCGACTCGCAGCGATTCTTGGACAGGACGACCTTGAGGAAGGCTTACGCGTTTTCGCCACCGAAGGCCCAAGTTGCAGTCAACTCGGTGCCCAATTGGGCGGTATTCGTCGTGGAAACGCTTGTCGATGGAAAGAGCGGTTTCGGGCGCGTTTGCGAAAGGCAGTTCTTGCCGCCGCTTGGCGCAATCTGCCACAACACGACGAGGAAGCACTGTGGGCAGCGGAATTGCTGGGCAAACTCAAGACGGAACTCATCGCGCAAGCCGCGCTGGACCAAATTGAGAAGGATCGTACCGGAGCCGCAATCGATCCTACTACGGCTCAATCCGCCAAGGGAGACTTCTGGTGTGTTGCACTTGCAAGCACTACATGTGAATTTCTTCATCGTCCAACACGCGCTCAGATTGCTGACTACGTAAATGACTACGCTGACATGCTCGACAAAAAGGGTCATCATTTGGGCGCATGGTTTGATCACGGCCGATCAAAATGGTCATTGGAAGTCACGGTTTTGAGGTCCGGTGTGCAGGAAGCGCTGGGGACAGCTGTCGCTCACGGTCAGCGTTATGTTTTCAATCTGGCAACCAAGCAACTCCTGTCTGTTTCCTTGTCGGGCCAACACGCGGCAGCATAGGGTTGAGTTTTGATCTTGCGCTCAACGTCCGTCCATTTGGCCGGGAGGCATCGCTTCCTGGCCATTTGCCTGCCGTGCCTCGCTGGCTCTTTGTACTGCCGATGTGCTGATGAGCGCACGCGCAACACTTCGCACTATGGTGAGGGGCTATCAACAGATTATTGGAACCTGCCACGCAAATGTAACCATGGCCGGTGAAACTAGCCTGCTGCTTTCACGGTCCGCTCGTGTTTTGCACTTGGGCGAGTACATGACCCAGTCGCCCAGACAAAAAATCGCGCCGGTTCATCACCCGCAATCGTCAAAAGGAGGGCAGAAGCCTTGAACGCACCAAACACACATTCACTGACGACCGCCGCAGTCGTGGCCCACGCCAAATACTGGCTGTGGAAGGCCGTCACTATTCTGATTCTCGCACCGATCTACTGTTCGGTGATTGCCGAGGGTCTCCGCCTCCTGGTGGCTCCCTTGGGCCAAAAGATTCACAAGTTGCCGATTCCTGCCGTCTCGATGTTCGGCCAATACCAGGAACTGCGGCGGCTGGACCTCGCCATTTTCATGGCAGTTTTCTTGCTCGTTGCGGTTTGGTGGTTGTGGGAACAGTTGCTCAAGTTCTTTCTGACCTTGGATGAATCTTTCGACGATTCGCATTGGGATACCGAAGCATATCGCCGGCTGATCCTAATTTTGGGTTTCATCGTGTTGGGGGCAGATGGATGCCTTTTCTACACCTCACTAGTCCAGTTGGGCTGGGGTGGAACGAAACTTTCGCTGTCCGCCATGTTGGCTACAGCCGCTTGGCTTGCCGTCGTTGTTTTTGTGTCTTTGGTGTCCCTTAAACTGCGCAAATCACTCGACAAGCGCTAAACAAAAGGAGATGAACAATGTTTCCAAGGTATCTAGTGTGCTTCTTGGTGATGATCACCCCAGCCGTTTTGGTTTGCGGGTGCACGAAGCATACTGATCAAACCGACGAGCAAATTTCGATTGCCCGCGAGGACGCAGAATGCATTGTCGTGATCGCGATCGACTTGTCAGGCTCATTTGCCGATCTCATGACACGAGACGGTAAAGCCTACGACTTCACTTGCCGAGTGCTCGATAAGTATTTTCGAAACTCCGTCGGCACGAATAACCGTGTCATCATCGCCCAATTGTCGGCGACGAACCGTGCACTGCTGTTTGACGGCACACCAATGCAATTACGGCAGCGCTTTCCCACTGCGGCAGAGTTTCGTGAGTTCTTGCTCAGCAAGTCTGACCCACGGGGTTCGCGAATTCATGACGGCATTGTGGATGCAATCGAGTACGCACTTTCCGATGCTAGCGTTGCAAGCGGTAAAACGCGAATGGCACTTTTTGCGCTCAGCGATTTTGACGACAACGCATTCGAGCCTCAACAGTCCCAGCGCCGGCTTGCAGATCAACTGAAAGCCTTGGGTCGTGCAAATTGTGTCGTTGGTTTCTATTTTTTGGAGCATTTTCGTGTACCTGCCTGGCGGCAGGCTTTTCGGGAATCTGGCGTAAGGCACTGGGTCTGCGAATCGGAAATTGTGGCATATCCGACATTGCCGTCGTTTGATTGAGACGAAGGCCTGGAGCTGCTCC
>DASRAT010000142.1:0-6375 GCA_035638015.1 Gemmataceae bacterium
GCCGGCAACACGCGGCTGCCGATGGTGGCCGGCTGGGACGGGTTGTTGCCGAATTGGTTCACGCGGCTGCATCCGCGCTTTCGCACACCCATTAACTCCATCCTTTTTGTCGGCGTCTTGACCGTGGCTTTGACGCTGATCGGCCAGGCGGGCGTCGGCTTGCAGGAAGGCTTTCAGGTGCTGGAGAACATGGCCGGCATTCTGTACGGCTTGACTTACCTCGCCTTGTTCGCCATTCCGCTCATGCCGAGTTGGCGGCTCGGCGCCCAACCGCCTTGGTGGCTGCGCGCGGCATCCCTGGCTGGCTTTGGTGTCACCGTCCTTTATTGCGTCCTTTCGGTGTTTCCGATCATTGCAGTGGAGAATGAACAGCATTTCACCGCGAAGATCATTGGGGTGATCGTAAGCGCTAATCTGCTGGGGGTGGCGATCTATGCGCTGGGCCGCTGGCGTAGAGCCCAGTAAAAAGATTAGCCGCGACGCACAGTGGAGCGCTCCGCTGCGCGTCGCGGCTAAACATTAGCAGCCATTTGCTTACCGTTCCGACAAGCTCAACCGCCGATCGCCATTGTAATTCAGCCGCGGCGTCGCGCTGCGTTCAGGAAACGCAAAACTCACCCGGATTGGTGTCGCAACGTATTTGTCATTCAGCTGAAATGCACGCGCCAGGTGCTTGCCGCCGGAAGCCAGACCGGTTTCTTTCTTCAGCACCGGGAAGAACTGGTTCCAGCTATCGTAGGTCACATCGCTGTTGTACCACAACCGCAGCAAGGCCACCGTGAAGGCGCTGCCGGCCTTGGCGGGGTTGGCGCCCTTGAAACCGGCGATGGCCAGCTTGCCGTCTTCCGCCGCGGTGACGCTGATGACGCCGCTGGGCAGCAACACCAGATTGCGGATCGATTGCACGTTGGGTCCCACCGTTTCCAGGCTGACCAGCTCCTCTTCCTCGCTTGCCACAGTCGCTTTCTTGGGCAAACCGCTGCAGCAATCGGTCAAGAAGATAATGCCGCGCGGCTTCATGGCCTCGATCGGTTTTTGCACTTGAGCGCGGGTCAGCGTGCCGCCGTCCATCTGCAGCTTGTGCGACCACTCGGGGTCGTTCTTGTTGCCAATGGCGCCGTGGCCCGACTGGAAGATCAGCACATTGTCGTTGCGGCCGATCTTCAGGCCATTGATGACTTCCATCGTTTCTTTGGTGGAGTAATACTTGTTGGTTTTGGGATTAACGACGGTCAAGTCATGGAAGACCAGCCGGTCTTCTTCGCCCGCAAACGCCGTTTCCAGCGCTGTTTTCACGCCCTTGCAATCCTTTTGGCAAGCAGCGCTGATGCCGCCCTTGTGGCCGAAGACCAGCAGGATGACGTGTAGCTTGTCGGCCTGCGGAGGCAGGCTTTCGGCAGACCGGGCCGAACGCGGCGCGATGTTTTGCAGCGAATCAAAGCGGAACAGATAAGACGGGTTCTGCTGTGCGTCAACCGGCCGAAAAGCGGCGAACGAAACCACTAACGCCGCGACGGCAACGGCCACCAGTTTGATCCTGGGAACCAAGAGCTTGGTCATGGAGTGAACTCCTTCGGGCAGGGCAAAATGCGAGTACGAAGTCGTTTTTGAGGTTGGATTACTCCCAGAAGATTGTCATGACGGCCTGTTATTTTGTCAAGTAAATAATGACACTCGTAGGGTGGGTGGAGTCTTCGGAACCCACCACTGCGAAAGGTGGGTTCCGAAGACTCCACCCACCCTACTTGACTTCCAGCTGAGAGAGCCGCTTATCGAGTGCGACGTTGATCTCCAGCACGTTGACCAGGGGTACGCCGGCCAGGCCGCTCAGGGGAGCGCTAGCTGATTGCTTCAGCAACTCGTCGATCACATCGGTGAGGCGGTCTTCCAAGCGTTTGCCCAGCTTGGTTTCGACGAGTTTGCGCGCCTGCTCTAATGCCGCTTGACGCTGGTTGTCGTCCAGTTTGCCGAAATCCTGGCGAGTGCTTTTGGCTTTGTCGAGAATAATCGCCTTGGCCCGAGCTTCCGCGATCCGGTGCTTGAGCTGGTACTGCGCATTTTTCAAAGTGATATGCGGATCAAGGCCCGACGCGGAAGCCATCACCATGTCGGCCGGGACTTCTTCGAGCGCGATGTGGGGATGCTCTTGCCGCCACATGTCAAAGAAAATGCCCTGAATGTCCGAGGATTCTTTGACGCGGACCAGTTTCTTGCGTTTTTGCTTGTCCGGCGTTTCCAGCTCATCGACGATCAACCACTCGCCCGGATACTTTTTGGAGAACAGCGGAAAAAAGGCCACACTAATGTCGCTGGTAGAGGCGGACGCAGATTCCAAAGCCGCATCCAGTTCCTTGTGCAGGGCCGGATCGTCCTCCTTGAGTTGCATCAGAAAGCTCTGGCCCGCATCGCGTTCCTTGTCGCCGATCTTCCATTGTGGCTTGAGCGCGTTGTCGGTGTCCTTGATCCAACCTTCGGCGACGCCGGCATGTAAGGATGCCCACTGGGCCACGATGCCCGGCTCTTTTTGATAGCGATCTTGCTGGAACCATTTCTCAATGTCGGGGCCGACCACTTCGCCCGGTTTTTTGCCGTCCTTTTCTGCGCCTTTGCCATAACGCACAATGGGGCCAAGCTGGCGTGCCACGCGTTCGCGGAGGAGGTAATTGCTGGCGCCCCAGTTGCTCGCGCCCGAGGCGGCGGCGTTGTAAGAAACCGCGGAGGGACGCGGTTGGAAGTACTCGTCGCCCTTGAATTCCTGGGCGATGAGCCTTGAGCCGATCGGTTTGCCGGCGTCGTTGACGATGAGGCTGCCTTGGGCCTGGTCGCGGAAGGCGGCTTGGCCGATGGCCCACAAGGCCACGGGGTAAAGCACCGAGCAGATCAGCACGGTCAAAACCAGTAGCCACAAATTAGCGCGCAAATGACTTTGCATGGCTTGTGTTCCTGTCACACCAATCGAAACAAAACCAGAATCACATCAATGACCTTGATGCCGACGAACGGCACAATCACGCCGCCCAGGCCCCAGATCAGTAAATTCCGCCGCAATAACGCATCGGCGCCGACGGGACGATAGGCAACACCTCGCAGAGCAATGGGGATCAGCGCCGGGATGATGACGGCGTTGAAGATCACCGCCGACAGGATCGCCGAGGTCGCCGAGTGCAGGTGCATGACATCAAAGCTCTTGAGCCACGGCAGCGTCGCCGCGAACAGGGCCGGCACGATGGCGAAATACTTGGCGAGATCATTGGCGATGGAAAACGTCGTCAGTGCGCCGCGAGTCATCAACAGCTGTTTGCCGATCTCGACTACTTCGATCAGCTTGGTCGGATCGCTGTCGAGATCGACCATGTTGCCGGCTTCCTTGGCGGCCTGGGTGCCGGAGTTCATGGCGACGCCGACATCGGCCTGAGCCAGGGCGGGGGCGTCGTTGGTGCCGTCGCCCATCATGGCGACGAGTTTGCCGGCGGCTTGCTCCTTGCGGATGTAGGCGAGCTTGGCTTCGGGCGTGGCCTGTGCGATGTAATCGTCCACGCCGGCCTGGGCGGCAATGGTCTTGGCCGTGAGCGGGTTGTCGCCGGTGACCATGACGGTGCGCAAACCCATCCGCCGCAAACGCTCGAAACGCTCTTTCATGCCGGGCTTGAGAATGTCTTCCAGCACAACCACGCCCGCGACCTGATTGCCTTCGCATACGACCAAGGGGGTGGCGCCCTGGGACGCCACGCCGTCGACGTGACTTTGCAAATCGGCCGGGATTTTGCCGCGTTCTTGCTGGACATAGCGGATGACCGCGTCGGTAGCGCCCTTGCGGATACGCTGGCCGTCGGGCAGATCGATGCCGCTCATGCGGGTCTGGGCGGTGAACTCGATGAAACGGGCGCCGTGGGGCACATTCAAACGGCCGCCGGTTGTGTTGTGCAGGGTGACGATGCTTTTGCCCTCGGGCGTCAGGTCGGCAGCGGAAGCCAGTGCGGCCAATCTGCCCACTTCGGCCGCGCTGTAATCGCCCAATGGGATGAACCTGGTCGCCTGGCGATTGCCAATGGTGATGGTGCCGGTCTTGTCGAGCAGCAGCGTGTCCACATCGCCGGCGACTTCGACCGCCTTGCCGCTTTTGGCGATGATGTTGGCCCGCAATGCCCGGTCCATGCCGGCAATGCCGATGGCGGCCAAGAGCGCTCCGATGGTGGTTGGAATCAAGCAGACAAGCAATGCAACCAAAGTGGGAATGTCGGTCCCAAGACTGCGGACTTGCCCGGGCGTGCCGAGAAAATCCTTCATGTAAAGCTCGGCGTTCAGGGCCATTGGCCACAGGGCCGCGGTGACGAGCAGAAAGATCAAAGTGAAAGCGGCCAGCACCAGCGATAAGGCAATCTCATTGGGCGTGCGCTGGCGGATGGCGCCTTCGACGAGAGCGATCATGCGGTCCAGAAACGATTGACCGTGGCCGGCAGTGAGTCTGACGACGATGCGGTCGGACAGCACGCGGGTGCCGCCGGTAACGCCCGAATGATCGCCGCCCGCTTCGCGAATGACGGGGGCCGATTCGCCGGTTATGGCCGACTCGTCGATGGAAGCCACGCCTTCGATGATCTCGCCATCTCCCGGGATGACCTGGCCAACGACAACTTCCACGCGGTCACCGGCGCGCAATTCGGTGGATGATGTTTCCTCAACCGTGTCGTCATCGCGAAGACGAAACGCAGGCGTGGTTTGCCGGGTTTTGCGCAAAGCGTCAGCCTGGGCTTTGCCGCGGGCCTCGGCAAGTGCGGAGGCGAAATTGGCGAACAGCAGCGTCAGCAACAACCAAATATCAAGTGAAATCAGGTAGCCAAGGGGGGCCTGACTTTCGTAGCCGAAGAGAATGGCGATGGTGTAGATGAAGGTCAGCACCGTGCCCACTTCTACCACGAACATGACGGGGTTTTTCCACTGAATCGACGGGCGCAGCATGACAAACGACTGCTTGAGCGCAGCCTTGACCAGATGAGGCGCGAACAGGCCGTAACTGCGGCTAGCGCGGCGGCTGAGTTTCAGCTCTTCGGGCGTTGGGCCTTGAGCGATGGCAACGGGTTCAAGCGTTTGAGGCATGGTAGTTCTCGTTTTTCACCACAAAGGCACAAAGAGCACAAAGAGGAAATTGACGGTTTTCTCCAAATGCATTTCTTTGTGTTCTTTGTGCCTTTGTGGTGAATTTTTTGCTCATCCGCCAAACGGCATCGGTCCCAAATGCTCCGCAATCGGCCCTAACACCGCTGCCGGCAAAAACAACAACGCCCCCACCAGAATCACCGTGCCCAGCAGCACGAAACCAAACGTAAACGTATCGGTCCGCAGCGTGCCGGCGGTGAACGGCGTCGGCTTTTTGGCCGCCAGACTTGCCGCCAAAGCAAGCGGCGCGATGATCGGAATGAAGCGGCTGAGCAGCATCACCAACCCCGTGGCAATGTCCCATTGCGGACTGTAAACGGCAGGGTCCGGATTGTTGTTGAAACCATAAGTGTCTTGCAAGCCTTCAAAACCCGAGCCATTGTTGGCGGACGCTGAGCTGAATTCGTAAAGGATCTCGGAAAAGCCGTGCGGGCCGGGATTGTTGACCGCTTTGTTGCCCCAGTCCAGGGCAGCGAACAAACCCGACGGGCCCAACACCAGGATCGGGTGGATCAGCAGCGCCAACATGGCCAGTTTCATTTCGCGGGCCTCGACCTTTTTGCCGAGGTATTCTGGCGTTCTGCCTACCATCAACCCGGACAGGAAGACGCCGACGATCAGGTACACGAGCATGTTGATCAGGCCCACGCCTTTGCCGCCAAAGACGCAGTTGAGCCACATGCCGGTCAACGGCGTCAGCCCGGCCAGCGGGTTGAGGCTGTCGTGCATGCAATTGACGGAGCCGCAGGTCACGGCCGTGGTGAGCGCGGCAAACGTCGCGCCGGCGGAGGTGCCGAAACGCAGTTCCTTGCCTTCGAGATTGCCCAACTCTTGATCCACTGGCAATCCGGCGACCGCATTGACGTTCACCTGCTGTTTGATGGGTTTTCCGTCGGCGTCACGGGTTTCCACTTCATACGGCTTGCCATTGGAATCCGTCATGGCGGCGCGGGCCGTCAAGGCGGGATTGGGTTGCATTGTATCCCAGTAGACCGACCACATAATCATGCAAGCCATCATCAACATCATGACGCCATAGATCACCGTGGCGTGCCGCATGTTCTTGAGCATGCGGCCGAACATGACGAGCAAGGAGAACGGGAAGATCAGCAGATTGATGCACTCCAGGATGTTGGTTAACGCACTGGGATTTTCAAAGGGATGCGCCGAATTGGCGCCGAAGAAACCGCCGCCGTTGGTGCCCAGGTGCTTGATCGG
>DASRAT010000143.1:0-13009 GCA_035638015.1 Gemmataceae bacterium
AAAAGACGCCAAGCTGGAGGACCTCAAGGTCGGCGCCAAGGTCGAGGCAATGTTTGTAGGACCGGTGGCGGAATCGTATCCGGTACAGGCGACAGCGGGTGAGATATTGATATTGGAAGCGGCGAAGTAAACCGTCCCACGATCTAACCATCTTCCAAATCCGTATCACGCAAATCGGTCAAGAACATGTGCCCTGGCTTGTGCGTGATCAAAAGCGGCGGCTTCACTTCCATCGCCACCGCCTGGGGCGTCACGCCACAGGCCCAAAAGACGGGCATTTCACCAGGGCGAATATCAACGGCATCGCCGAAGTCGGGTTTTGAAATATCGCCAATGCCAATGGCCGCAGGGTCACCGAGGTGAACCGGCGCGCCGTGTGCCCGCGGAAAGCGTGAACAGACTTGTACCGCCTTGATCGCCAACGCCGGCGTCAGCGGCCGCATCGACACCACCATCGGGCCGTGGAAAACGCCCGCCGGCTGACAGGTGATGTTGGTCCGATACATCGGCACATTGCAACCAGTCTCCAAATGCCGTAGCGGCACTCCGGCGTGTAGCAGTGCGCTCTCAAAAGTGAACGAACATCCCAGCAAAAAGCCCACCAGGTCGTCGCGCCACCAGTGATTCAAATCGGTCGGCTCCTCCTTGAGTTGACCATGTTGATAAACACGGTAACGCGGCAAGTCGGTGCGGAGATCAGCGCCTGGTGCCACCAGTCGCGGCTCGGGGGAGCCTGGTTCGGTCACATCGAGCAACGGACAGGGCTTGGGATTGCGCTGGCAAAAGAGCAGGAAATCGAACGCCAACTCGCGCGGGACTAATACGAGGTTGGCTTGCACGTAGCCCATCGCCATGCCAGCGGTGACCCCTGCGATTTGACCATTGCGTGCGAGGGCGCGGACTTCGGCGCCGGTTGATGGGTTTGTAGGAGGCATGGCTTTCACCGTTGGATGAATCAGGACGGTGAAAGCTTATGGAAATTGGTTCGCCGCATCACTTCGCGGCCTTTGCTTCTTCCAGCCAGATTTCGGCTTCGATGCGGGCGTAAACGGCGGGGAGATAGCTCGTGAGATAGATGCTACCTGCTTCGTACCTAGACCTCGTAATTTCCTCAATGAAGGTGGTTCTTGAAAGGTAGGATTGGTAGGCGATGATTGATTGCTCTTTTTTTTCGGCCAATTTGATTTCTGCTTGCATCAAGCGCAAACACCACTCAAGAATTCGTTCTGTATCAACATCGACTTTGGCCTTTTTGAGTAGATCTTTGAGGCAAGCGTCATATTGTTGCTTGGCGACCTCTGCCAGGGCTTTTTGGCCGTGTGCCGTTGGTAGCGTCTTGGCGTATGAAATGTCCGCTCCAAACTTGTTGATTTCAGGCTCTAGCTTCTTCTGGCGATCTTCCGCTAGAGCTTTGGGCGCTTTGTCACCGGGATTTGCAGGAGACTGCGCAATTGCGGGCTGCTCAGCTTTCGCTGCCGATTGGTCGATTTGGCGTCCT
This sequence comes from Gemmataceae bacterium, assembly GCA_035638015.1. Classification (GTDB taxonomy): domain Bacteria; phylum Planctomycetota; class Planctomycetia; order Gemmatales; family Gemmataceae; genus DASRAT01. The sequence goes on from DASRAT010000143.1 coordinate 1,499, forward strand.
TCCGCCAATAACCGTTGGTAGGCTATGCCGCTTGTGCTGCCAAAAACAACTGTTGTTATAAGCACCACAACGGCAATTTTCACTTTGTTCCAAAACATGGTATTCAAAACTCCTTGGGCGAGAATAAATGCCGCACCTGACACCCGGGCGTTTCCCGCCGCGAGCGCCACTGCGGCTTTTGCTGTTAATTGAACCAATTCGAAATGCAACGCACCATGAGCCACGCCGTGGGCGATCACCCCAGATGACACCAGGGCGCCACGTAACAAGCGCTTCGTCAGCAATACTCTGCCGCGTGCCAGCCGACCCGCGACAGTTCCTTCCGGCCAACTGAGTTGCCGTGCCGCAGCCTGGCGAGTTTTACCTTCAAGATCGCATAGCACGATCGGCAGCCGGTATTTTTGGGGGAGCCGAGCAATTTCCTCGTCCAGGCGAGGCAGCCAATCGTTACGAGCCTCTTGTGGCATTCCTTCGGGACGCGCCTGAGTTTGCTCCACTGTCCTGCGCCGGGCGGCTCCGGCTCTTGCTTTCAAAGCGGTCCGTCGGGCAACACCGTGCAACCAATCACCCACGACAGAACGTGAAGCCAGCGACCGGGCTTTTCGAACCAGCACGAGAAACGCAGCTTGAAAGGCATCATCGGCATCCGCGGCATTGCCAAGGATGCGGTTGCAGACACCCAGCACCATCGGCCCGTGCCGTTTGACAAGCAAAGTGAACGCCGCTTCGTCGCGCTGGGCCAAAAATCGACGCAAAAGCTCGCCGTCGCTTTCGGCGTCCTGGGCGAATAACGCTTGCAGCAACGATCCCAAACTCGGGCTGGTTCGATTCGTTTCCACGCCTTGCTCTCGGATGAACTGCTTTGGCCCACAATCATAGTGCCGCGACAGGGGTTGAATTGATACAAGATTCTGGGTCAAACGCCGCGGCGATTCGTATTTTAGATTTTGGATTTGAATAGGAATGTAGCTATTTGGAACTGACACTCATGCAAAAACTCGCCAACAAAACAGCCCTCATCACCGGCGGCGGCAGCGGCATTGGCCTGGCCACCGCCAAGGCCTACCTCGACGAAGGCGCCAAGGTCGTCATCGCCGGCCGCGATGAGAAAAAGCTGACCGCGGCCGCCAAGTCATTGGGCGGCGGTAATCGGCTGGCGCATTTCGCGTGCGATGTTTCCAGTGTCGAACAAGTGAAGACGCTGGCCCGCAAAGCCAATGAATTTCTTGGCCGCATCGAAATCCTGGTCAACAACGCCGGGCTTAACGTTAAGGACCGGGCCATCCAAACGCTAACGCCGGAGGCGTGGGATCAATTGATTCGGGTCAATCTCGATGGGGCGTTTTATTGCATCAATGCGGTTCTGCCGCAGATGCTCGAGCGCAAAGAGGGGTTAATCATCAACATCAGTTCCGTGGCCGGCAAGCGAGCCTGGTCGGTTAGTGGCGCGGGTTACTGCGCCTCCAAGTTCGGTCTGACCGCTTTGAGCTCCTGCATCGGGGCCGAGCTAAAAGACAGCGGCATTCGCGTTTGCAGCATTTTTCCGGGCGAAGTGGACACGCCGATCTTGCACAAACGGCCGACGCCTTTGACCGAGGAACATCGGCAGAAGATTTTGCAGGCGGAAGATGTGGCCGCGGCGGTGTTGTTTGTGACGACGTTGCCGTCGCGGGTTTGGATTCCTGAATTGATGATCACGCCGGCGACACAGTTTTATCTGTAAACCGATGTAGTGCCCGGCAGATTAATAACCCCAATGACCAGAGCGATGGCCGTTGGGGTTTTGTTTTGGCATCGCACTATTCAGGTCGCTCGCAGTTTTTGGGAATTGGTGCGTCCAAGGTATAATGCCGAGGTAACGTTGATCCAACTGGGAGGTTAACATGCACCGCTTTCTTGCTGTCGCCGCGATGATGCTCTCACCGGCGTACGCCCATGCCGACGCCTTCGATTACTACACCAATCAGATGCTCGCCAAGATCCCCGATTACGACGGTGCCAAGCGATTCAAGGAATTGACACCCGATCTGCTCGTCGATCACAACGGCGTGTTGCCGGACATCAAGGCGTCATTTCTCGTGGTCAAAACCAACGAAGGCCGCTACAGCAAATTGCTCGTTCAACCTGCCCGGCAAAAGGTGGGGGAAAACAACACGCGAGCCATTCTGGTGATCGAGAGGTTTGTTACCTACAAGGAAGGTGAGGAGCGGACGGTCATCGCGGAGGGCAAGAATATTCGCCTGTTTCAGGAGTTTCAGTTCAATCTCGACATGGGTCAAATCGTGCCGGCGTCGATTGGCGGCGACATTCGCTTGATTGTCACCGAGGACAAAAGCTACCTGGAGCCCATTGGCAAGGCGGAGATCTACCTGGTCACCAAACCGCTGCCTGAAGCGACGCCCAAGAAAGCGGACAAGGTGATCGTTGGCGCCAAGTTTGAGCCGAAGTATTTCGACGGCAGTTACCAGCTTTTCGACGACGGCCGACGGGTTGGGAAGCTGGTCCTCAAAGTGGCCAAGGACGGTTTCGTGGACGGCTGGTTTTACACTGAAAAAGACGGATCAAAGTTTCAGGTGACAGGCAAGATCGGCAATCCCAATCACGGCATCAAGTTCAAGGTCCACTTTCCCAAAACGATGATTGACTATGACGGCTGGATGTTCACCGGCGACGGCCGGGCGATCTGCGGCACCTCCAAGATTCAACAGCGTGAATCAGGTTTTTACGCGTTACGCATTGAGGAGTGATCGGCATGACGCCAGAGATTCCCCCGCCTCAACCGGATGAGCTTTCGGGCATTCGCCGGGCGACACAAAAACTGAGATTGCCGATGGTCTCGGGCCGCGGCAGTATGGGCGTGCTGCTGCTTTGTTTTTGCACCGCGGCAGCGATGACTTGGACTATCGGGCTCATGATGCATCTGCCGATTTGGGTCGAGTTCGAGATCATGCTGGCGGCATGGTGGATTGTTTGGATCTTCGCCCTGGCCCATTTTCTTTTCCATGGGAAACGCGTTAGCGACGATTACCAGATGCCGCAGCCGCGAAATTGGTTTCGGCGTTCGCCCACGCCGCCAGGCAGTTCTCGAACAAAAAGCCCTTCGTCTTCGCCGTACTTATGGGACCTCGGCGGCATGGGCGGCGCGGAAGAAGGCTGCTTGTGGGTGCTCGCTATTGTGGCGGCGATTATCGTGCTGTTTTTGGCGGCCTGGCTGCTGATCGAGATTGTGATTCCGGTGCTAACGGTGATCCTGTATGCGCTGATTCGCGGCATGTTGGCGCGTGTTGCCAATGACCGGCACGGCTGCACGGGGCGATTCGCACCGGCATTTTTCTGGGGGACGGTGTGGGCGACGGTTTATACGGGGCCGCTGGTGTTGATGGTTTGGGTTGTGCATTTGATTGTGGCGTACAACGCGGCCGTGGCGCGGTAGAAATAACGCTTAGATTGGAACAAAAGTAACGGCGTCAGCAAAATCCGTTGACTAACCAGCATGAGCGATAAGCTCCAAGCAATCAACAATCAACGGCAATGTGCTGCTGACGCGGGCCATCAGGATTCCTGGGCAGTGATTGCCAGCCTTCAAATGGTTCGTCAAATGCCCGGACATGGTGTGTTTATCTTCGGTAATCAGAATTCGGCCATGTTTTTCGGCCCAGGATAACAAGCTTGGGTCGTCAGAGCCAAGCGGCAAATCCGGCAGGTCGCCAACCCGAACCGCATCAATCCGCAATCCGCCCTTCAGGTTGTGCCTCTGAATGGCGTGCCACAATGGCCCGCGCAAGTGCTCGTCAAGGAGGAACATCAACATCGATCACGACGCCTCAGCACGTTGACTGGCTTCCAAGCGTGCCCGCAACGCGACTGTGTCGATTTGTCGAGGGCTGGCCTTGCGTTGCTCATCAAGCTTCCGCCGGTATACCGATACGTAATCATCCACCTCGGTGCGATTGTCGAGATAATAGGCGATGATTTTGTGAATCAAAGAAAGCGGCAGGGTCGGATACTGGCAAGCCAGCATTTCCGGCGAAAAGCCTTCCTGGTAGTAGTGGATAATGTGGTAAATACCGATGCGGTGCCCTGTCAGGGTAATGTCACCGTCAGCATGTTGGCTGAGAAAATCGGGCATTGTCATGATCCATCCTCCTAAATCGCTAATCGCCGTTCACAGCCAATCGTAGCGCACATGAGCCACCGGCAAAAGCCCAATCCACTCAATGCCGAAAATGCCGCACCCCCGTCAGCACCATCGCCAGCCCGTGCTCGTCACTCGCTTTGACCGCATCCTCATCGCGCATTGAGCCACCGGGTTGCACCACGGCGACGACACCTGCCTTGGCGGCTTCGTCGATGTTGTCGCGGAAGGGGAAGAAAGCATCAGAAGCCATGACGCTGCCCTTGACACGGTCGCCTGCTTTGCGGCAAGCGATGTGAACGGAATCGACCCGGCTCATCTGGCCTGCCCCGACACCGACCACCATGCCGCCTTTGGCAAGGACGATGGCGTTGCTCTTGACGTGCTTGGCGACCAGCCAGGCGAATTTGAGGTCGGCCATTTCTGTGTCTGTAGGCAAACGTTTAGTGACGACCTTGGCGGTGGCGAAATCATCGGCGGGGGTGTCGCGATCTTGGACGAGCAAACCGCCGTCGATGCGACGAAAATCGAGTGAGCGTGCGGCAGCCGCAGCGTCGAGCGGGCCAGTTCGCAAAAGGCGAACATTCTTCTTCCAACTCGGCCTGGTAGTAAGAACTTGAAATGCGGCATCGCTATAGCCTGGCGCGATCACGCATTCAATAAAGCGGCCAGGCTCGGTGATCTGCATGGCGGTTGCTTCATCCAATTCTCGGTTGAAGCCAAGCACGCCGCCATAGGCGCTGAGCGGATCGCCTTCGTACGCTCGTTGAAAGGCCTCGGCTAGCGTGGCACCTGTCGCGGCGCCGCACGGGTTATTGTGTTTGATAACCACGGCAGCGGGGCCGGTGAATTCGCGGGCCAGGTTGAGAGCGCTGTCGAGATCGAGCAGATTGTTGTAGGACAGCTCCTTGCCATGCAATGTCTCTGCACTGGAAACGCATGCGTGCCGCAATCCAGGTTCCGCGTAAACGGCCGCTTTTTGGTGGGGATTTTCGCCGTAACGCAAACCTGAGCGGCGTTCAAATCGCAAGTCCAAGAGTGCTGGCCAGTCCTCTTTGTTTTCCCGTCCCGCGAAATAAGCGCTAATGGCCCGGTCGTAAGCCGCTGTGCGAGCGTAAGCCGCTCCTGCCAGTTTTTCTCGCAATGCGAGCGTTGTTGCCCCCTTGTTGGCTTTCAATTCTTCCAAAAACATCAAGTATTGCTTGGCATCTGTCACCACTGCCACATCATGATAGTTCTTCGCCGCCGAGCGCACCATTGACGGCCCGCCGATGTCGATATTCTCGACAATCTCCTCATGGCTGGCCCCCGGCTTGGCAACAGTTTGCTCGAACGGGTAAAGATTGCATACCACCAAATCGATTGGCTCAATCTTGTGCTCGCGCAACTTGGCCTGATGTTCCGTATTGTCGCGGATGGCGAGGATGCCGCCATGCACGCGCGGGTGCAGCGTCTTGACACGGCCGTCGAGCATCTCGGGGAAGCCGGTCACTTCGGAGATGTCAAGCACTTTGAGTCCGGCGTCGGCCAGCGTCTTGCGAGTCCCGCCAGTGGAGATCAATTCGACGCCGTAGCCGGCCAGGGCGTTGGCCAACTCGATCAGGCCGGTTTTGTCGCTGACGCTTAGTAAGGCACGGCGGATCACGCGGAGAGTCATGGGTGCTGTTCCTCGTTGGTGGTTTGCGGATAATGTAGCGAAACTTGATCCAGACAACATTTGCTTTTTGTTCGCCGATGCGTCATGCTCTGACCAGGCGTTGCGAGTCGACATTCGCCCCATGCTGAACTCCCAGGAGCAAGCAAATGGTTCGCACTAAAATACTGTTGGCGGCAATCGCGGTGCTGCTGTGTCCCGTGCTGTTGCTGCAAGCCCAGCAAAGCGTGCAAGAGATCAAGGGCCAGGTCACCATCGGCCGCCACAAGGTCAAGCTCGAGGCCGGTCAACTGTATGAGTTTGTCCTCGACAATCCGCATGATTTCGACCTCATGGTCGATCTGGAGGAAGCGCCGCCGCTTATCATGATGGGAAAAAACCTGCGTGACGACCGCGTTTTCTTCCTGCCTGACCAAACCGACAACTACCACCTTTTTGTCTTCCCGGGCCTCGGTTTTCCGCAGCAGGCGACCTTCAAATACAACTTGAAGATCAAACCGATCGCGCTCGCCAAGCAACCGCTGTTGGACGTGAAAAGCCAGTGGACCAACAAAGACGACATCTACAAGCGCGATTGGCAGAATTACCACAAGTCTTACCGCTTGCAGCTGAAGGCAGGCAAAATCTATCTCTTCGACCTGATCGACGGTGGCTCCGACACCGATCCTTACTTGTTTCTGGAAGACGCTGCTGGCAAGGTCGTGGCCAAGGACGATGACAGTGGCGGCGATTTGAACTCGCGGCTGATTTTTGTGCCCGAGAAGACAGCCGAGTATCGTGTCATCGCCACGACGTTGGAGAAGGCGACAGGCAATTTCAACCTGAAAGTACGGCAAGCGGACTGAACTTTGGAGTGCGGCGACTTGTCGCCGCTTTTTGGTGATTGAATTCTCGGCTGGACTTGACTCGCTAAAAAGCGGCGACAAGTCGCCGCACTCCAAAACTACTTTTCGTCCTTGATGCCGTATTTTTTCTTAAAGGCCTCAAGGTCCGCCTTGATCGCCGTGTCGATCAAATCATCCATGCGGCCGCTGACAATGAACGGCGACAGCGGCAACTTTGCAGTGGCATCGGGTTTGTTGGTCGGCGGCTTCGGCGGCGCCGCCGGCCAGGAGCGGTTGTTGGCCAGCACTTCGCGAACGGTAATTTTGTCTTTGTTGACATTCCAGCAGACCAGATCGTTAGCCAGCGTCAACGGTCCCTTGTAACTTCGCCGGATCTGCTCATAAACGTCAAAGCCCGTATCCGGGTCATTGATGAAATGGTAAGCGACGGCCATGCGCGGCTCGATGCGGCTCATGATGGCGCCAAACGCAGCCGGCTGAGTATGAACCGCCGTTGCGCCGAACAGCGCCTGGTGCGGGTTAAAGCGCATCTTCTCCACCAGCGTATCAGTGGTAGGGTAGCTCTCATGGATGGCAAGGTCAGCCTTGCGGGCATACTCGTCGTACCACTTGTTGGGGACGGTGTCGCCGCTGAAGACGAATTCCAAGCCCTTGAATTCCAGGCTGTAACTCACTGGGCCATCCAGACAGTGGATTGCGGGCCAGGAGCGAATGGTGACGCCATTTTCCTGGTACACCACTTTGTTCAGAGCCTGGTAGTCAAACTCGTTGATTTCCAATTCACCGCCCGAGCTTGGCACCAGCCGGCGGCTGTCGATGTCCCAGGCCAGGGCCTCACGCCACTTGGTCAACGCGTGCTTTGTACCATGCTCGGGTTTGGCCCCGCTGGGGCCCCAGACGCGAAACTTGCCTTGCCGACCTGCGATCCAGCCACCAATGTAGAGCGCCGCGAAGTCACCGAAGTGATCAGTGTGCAAATGGCTGAGGAACACCTTGTCGAGATAGTCGTAGGGGATTTCCAGGGAGCCGATGTTGACGGCCGCACCGGCGCCAATGTCAAAGAGAAATTTGTCGCCGTTGCCCAGTTCGACCAGAAAACTGGAGCAAGCCTGGCTGCGGCGGCTGAACGACATGCCAGTGCCGCAGGAGATGACCCGCATTTCGTCGGCTGCCAGCGGCTCGGTGTTGGGAACATACACGGCCCGATCCTGTGCTTTGGACTTGGCAGGCTGCGTCGCTTCGACGGGCCGCGGCTTGTTGGAGCCGGCAATCAATGCAACAGCCGCGATCAAGGTCAGGGCCAGCGACGCCACCATGATTTGTTTCATTTTCATCTTGTGCTCCTTGTGGTCACGAGCACCTTGGCCCAGGCCTCAGGTGCTGCCAATCTCAGGGTACTGCCAGCCACGCAGGAATCGAGACGTGGCATTTGCCTTTTGCGATTACATTCATAATGCGACAGAGTGTTGCAGATTCGTTTCTCCTATGGTTTTTTGAGGAAATCTTCATGTTTCGTCTAAAAGTTCTTGCGGTGGCGAGTGTCGCATTTCTTGGAAGCGCGATGTTTCTGCATGCCCAGGACCGCGGCCAGGACCGCGGCCAAGACCGCACCCAACCGGGCAACCAGGGGCTGGAGTTCAAGGGCCAAGTCCAGATCGGCGTGCACAAGGCCAAGCTTGAAGCCAACACGCTTTATCAGGTCGTCGTGGGGCACCCGCAAGACGCTCCCGTGTACGTCAATACGGACTACGTCATGCGCCTGGCCACGGTCTATTCCAAGGATTTTAAGGACAACAAGATTTATTGTGTGCCTCCAAAATCGGGCGAATACACTTTTACCGTATCGCCTCAAGTAGGCGGTACGCCCAAGAGCGGTACTATTGATTACACCTTGAGCCTCAAGCCGATGCCTTTCGACGACCGGCTGGCGTTGGATACCAAGGGTAACCTGACTGACAAGAGCCCGAAATACAAAAATGGCGACAAATACTACGAACCTTACAAACTTCAGATGAGCGCCGGCAAGGTTTACGTCATTGACCTGGTCAAGGACGGCGTCCGCGATCCTTACCTGTATCTGGAAAACGCCAAGGGCGACCAGGTGGCGTCGGATGACGACGGCGGCGGCGACTTGAACGCCCGCATCATCTTCTCGCCGCCGCAGGACGGGGAGTACACCATCCTCGCCTCGACGCTGGGCAAGGAAACGGGCGGGTTTAAGCTGACGGTGCGGACGGTGAAGTGATGGCCGATTACGGCACGGCTGGCGGCTTTCGCACCCAAAACGTGTGGGCATCGCCGCCATATTCAACCATCCGGAGCAGCGGCAGTCCAACAAGTCCGGCAAAATCGGCACTGTCGTGCCGCACCGCTTGAAGGACTGCGTCGCTGCCGTAGCCCATGATATGAGTGTTGATGCCCAACTCCGGCATTTGCAATTCGAGCCAGGCGCCCGCCAGATAGCCAAAATTGCTGTTGGTTCCAGCGGCAAATCCTTGGGCCAGCAGGGCCAAATCTGTTTGTCCGAGGATTACGCCGCAAGGGCTGCCCGTGTCGGCGACCAAATCCAATTCTCGCAAAGAGCCATCGATTGCGACAAAGCGGAGGTGAACCCAACAGCGTGGATTGATGCCTTTATAAGCGTTGATTTGAACATGTGGCGGTGTGGACATGATCGAACGATCAAAGAAGGATGTTCACAAACTCTGGATAATCGACGCCCGCCTCGACGACCAAAACATTGCGAGGATCCACACCTCTTGCCCGCAATTCAGTTTGTAATGCCGAAAAATTGGCGGCGGCGGCTATGATCTCTTCATTGCCGATGCCGATCAGCCATCCTTTGGGATAATTTGAGGCGATGGCGCCCTTGAGATTCTGATATGCTGCGCTGTTGCGTTGGTAGTCGTTCTGATTGAGCATGGCCGCCAGCCTCCAAGTGTTGCCTTCTTCGCCGATCTTAGCTAAATGCCACGCCAGTTTCCAGTGCTGGTTAAACTCCGCCGGAATCCTTTGCGTTTCGGTAAGCGATCAACTATGCTGCCGTTACGAAACGCACCATTAAGGGAGGCCGCCATGTCACGGTTAGTTTTCCTTGGGCTGATTGCTATCTCGCTCCGGGCCACCCCTGCCGCCGCGCAGATGAAAGACATCAAACAGATGCTCCCGCCGGACACGTACAAGTACGCCGGCCTAACGCCCGAAAAATCCGCGGAGGTAATGACCGTCCCGCCCGGCTTCAGCGTCAAACTTTTCGCCGGTGAGCCGGATGTGCATCAACCTATCGCCTTCTGCATCGACGACCGCGGCCGGCTCTGGGTTGTTGAGGGTTACTGCTATCCCACGCGCCGTCCCGGCAAAGGCCCCTTCGTGGATGCCAAGGGCACCGGCGATAAAATCATCATCTTCGAGGACACCGACGGCGACGGCAAGTTCGACAAGAAAACCGTTTTCATCGAAGATTTGAATCTCGTCAGCGGCATCGAGCTGGGTTTCGGCGGCGTCTGGGTCGGAGCCGCTCCGTATCTGATGTTCATCCCCATCAAGGACGGCGAGGACAAGCCGGCCGGGCCGCCGAAGATTCTGCTCGACGGCTGGGGCTACCAGGACACACACGAGACGCTCAACAGTTTCACCTGGGGGCCGGACGGCTGGCTCTACGGCTGTCACGGCGTCTTCACGCATTCCAAGGTGGGCAAGCCGGGGACGCCGGACAAGGAGCGCGTGCCGATGAACGCCGGCGTTTGGCGTTACCATCCGACCCGGCACGTCTTCGAGGTGTTCGCCCACGGCACCAGCAATCCGTGGGGCCTGGATTTCAACGAGCATGGCCAGGCGTTTGTCGAGGCCTGCGTGATTCCGCACAACTGGCACATCATCCAGGGCGGCCGTTATCATCGCCAGGCGGGCGAGCATTTCAATCCGCACACCTATGCCGACATTCAGACGATTGCCGAGCATCGCCATTTTGTCGGGGCCGATCCGTGGGCGGGCACCAAAACGTCCGACACCGTCGGCGGCGGCCACGCCCATTGCGGCACGATGATCTACCAGGGCGGTACCTGGCCCAAGGAGTATCACGGCCTGATGTTCATGGGCAACATCCACGGCCATCGCATCAATGTGGACAAGCTGACGCCCAAGGGATCGGGTTACGTCGCCACGCGGGCGCCTGATTTTCTGCTCGCCAACGACGCCTGGGCGCGGTTCATCAACATGAAATACGGGCCGGACGGCAATGTCTATTTGATTGATTGGTACGACAAGCAGGCGTGCCATGACGGCAAGGTGCAGGCGTGGGACCGGTCGAATGGGCGGATTTACAAGATTTGTTACAAGGAAACGGAGAAAAATGCAAAAGCATTTGTGGGATATAACCTCAAGCAATACTCGGATAACCACATGGTCGGGTGGCAAACTAATGCCAACGAGTGGTTTGTAAGGCAGGCAAGGAGAAATCTGCAGGAGCGGCCACACATTTTGCCCATCGACCATGAGGCTCTAAACAAACTCCTGACGCAAGAGAAGGATGACAAAATCCGATTAAGGGCACTTTGGGCTTGGTATGCAAATCTTGGCGACCTACCAGAGGTGGGGCCAAAAGGCACCACGACTTTGGAAGTTGCCATGAAGGATCCCAGCCCACATATGCGAGGTTGGGCAATTCGATTAGCCGCACAATCAAATAAACGCTCAATTTTGACGGCTGGCGTTTTGACGGAGTTGGCAGAAAATGACCTATCGCAGGAGGTAAGACGCTATATCGCTTCCGCACTTCAGCAATTTTCATTGGCTGAACGTTGGCGTGTGTTAGAAAAACTCCTTGCCCACGCCGAAGACGCCACCGACCACAACCTGCCGCTGATGTATTGGTACGC
>DASRAT010000144.1:0-5651 GCA_035638015.1 Gemmataceae bacterium
ATTATCTGCACGCCTTTCAAGTCAAACGCACGGCAGGCATTCTTCTTTTGCAAGCGAATGCTGCCAAAGACAAAGGCGATCTGAAAAGCGAGGCCAATTACCTGAGCCGCTATCTGGCTTTTGACCCAAAAAACGGGGAGGTCACAGCCCAATACGCTTTACTCGTGGCCGAAGACAAGCTTGCCAGCAATCCCAAAGCGATGCACCACGCCTATTTCACACTGGAACATGCGCTGCGTTTGGACCCCAACCGCCACGATGTGCGTCGCAAGGTGATTCAAGTCGCCATGCACGTTTGGATAGCGCGTTTCAACGACGCCGCCGAGCACATTGACGCCTTTCGCAAAATGCGCATCGAGGACGCCGAGCTTTTGGGCTGGCGGGCGATCTGCCACGAGGCGGCCAAGGAATATAAGCAGGCTCGCGCGAGCTATGAAGCGGCGTTAAAACTCCCCAAGAAACAGGAAGAGCATTACATTCGCCTGGCGTCGCTGTTGCGGCAGGAGCCCTTCAACACAGGGGAAACTGAAAAAAGCGATGACGAGATTATTGCGCTTGCGGACCAGTCGGTCGAGGATATGCTGACGGTTTTTCCTGAGTCCTTTGCCGCATACCTACTAAGTGCCGATTATTACAAGCATTTTGGATTCGCCAAGGAACAAGAAAAAAAAGCCAACCTGCAAGCAAACGCGACCACTGTAAGCCTGTTGGCTTCTCCGCAGAGCGCCGGACAAGTGGCGGCAATCGCTGTGGTGTTTGCCGACAAGCGTGATCTGAGGTGGGAGCGGATTGCACGGGATATTTTGAAAGCCGTGGCCCTGGCGCCGCGCGAGGCCGCAGTGCTTTTGGCCGCCGCCGAACTGGAGACGCACCTTCACAAGCCCAAGGAGGCGCGGGAGTATTTGAAAAGTGGTATCGAGTTGTTTCCCAATGATTGGCGCATGTACCAGGGCATGGCGCGCCTGGAAATGGATCAGAAAAACCCCGAAGCGGCTGTGGCCACCTTGAAATCCGGTTTGGCCAAGCTGCCCAAAAATCTCGACTTGCTCTGGAACTTGGCTCACTTGCATCTTCAACTCGGCCAAAATCACCAAGCCGATGAACTCATAGCTCATTTAGGCAAAGTCAGCTTTCCGAAGCGTGAGATGGATTACCTCCAAGCCCGCTTGCTGCTCAACAAGGAAGAATGGATGCAAGCTGTGCGGATACTGGAGCGCATTATTCCGCAATTGACGGGCGTGTTCGATAAGCAGCAAGATTGGTTCAGCCGCAACCTGGCCCAGGAATGCAAATTCATGTTGGCGTTATGCTTTCAACGGATGGGTGATCCTGATCGGGCGGCCACGACGTATGGAGTCATCGTGCACAGTAATCCGTTGTCGGGCGCCGGCTGGCTCGGATTGGCGCGCATGGAATGGGCTATCGGCAGCTATGACAAGGCGTTGAGCAAATACAAACAGGCGATGCAACTGCCGCAAGCGCCCGCGGCGGCTTGGGTGGAATGCGCCCAGTTGTTGATCCAGCGCAACCTCCAGACCACCCCGGCCGATCCGAAGGAAGCACAAGCCAAATGGAAAGAGGTTGAGGACCTTCTCGACCAAGCGGCGCAAATCAAGCAGGCGGCGATGGAAGTAGCGATTCTGAAAGCCGAGGTAATGGCCGCGAAAAACCAATTCGACATGGCTGGTGCGCTGCTCGAAAAAGAATATGCGGACCCCGCCACCCGGCCAACGGAAGTTTGGGTCAAGATTGCCGCTCTGGAGGAAGCCAGCGGCAAAAACAACGCGAGTAAACTGGCGCTGGCCATCCTGAATGAAGCGGAACGACGCGTCGGCGATCACCTGGAGATACGCATCGGCCGCGCCCGTTACTGGGCACGCCAAGGCGGCAGCGACGCAGTTAATGCCCTGGCCTATCTTGGCCAGGGTATGGAGAAATGGACCCTGGACGAGCAGCGGCGGCTCACCGAGGAACTTGCCGACGCCTATGTAAGAATCGGCGAGATCAAACTCGCGCAAGGTGCCTGGGGCAAGTTAGCCGGCCAGCGGCCCAACGACGTCGGTTCCAGACTGATGCTGTTCGAGTTGGCTTTGCAAGACGGGGTTGAAACCGTCATGGCCAAAATGGTGGAAGAATTGAAGGGGATCGAAAGCGATGACGGGACTTTGTGGAAGTATGCCAAAGCGAGTCACTTGATCTTGCAAGCGGAGAAACTAACCGGCAAGAAACCGCTGGTGGAAGCGGACAAGAAAGCACGGGCGAAAGCAGAAAAACACTTGGAGGAAGCAGAAAAACTTTTGGCGGTGGTGGCGGGTCGGCGCGCAATGTGGTATCGAGTTCCGATCGCCCAGGCGCACATTCACGAGCAACGCGGCCAATACCGCGAGGCCATGGAGAAGTACCGCCAGGCCATTCTTTGGGGGAGCCAAAATCAGCAGGTCATCCGCCGTGCGGTTGTGCTGTTGGCCGCTCACGGCAAAATCCACGAAGCCGATGAAGTGCTGCACAAGCTCAAGCAGATGACAGGCAGCGTGGGGGATTTGAATCGGGTTGCCGCCGAAGTGGCGGTGGCCAGGCGTGATCCGCAAGCGCTGGACACGGCACGAAAAGCAGTTTCGGAAGAGTCCACGGACTACCGGGACCAAATCTGGCTTGGGCATATTTATTGGGCGGCAGGCAAGAATTTCAAAGCAGAAGAGCGTTTACGTAAAGCGGTCGATTTGGCCTCGGCCAATCCGGAGCCTTGGGTGGCTCTCGTGCAGTTTTTCATTCGGCTCGGCGACAAAACACAGGCAGTGGCTGAAATAGAGAAAGCCGAAAAGGCAGTGTCTGACGAGAAAGGTCTCCTTCCGTTGGCGTATTGCAATGAGTTGGCCGGAAGAGTCGATGTTGCCAAGCAAAAGTATAAGGACGCCTTGAACGCCAAGCCTGATGACGTGGCAGTGTTGCAAGCGGCGGCGCTATTCCATTTGCGGCAACGCGAGCCCGAGATTGCCAAGGTGTATTTGGAAAAGATCCTGGCTCTCAAGTCCGGCACTCCCACAGAAATAGCCCAGGCGAGACGGGCGTTGGCGCTCGTGCTGGCCGCATCAGGGAGCTACCAACAAACGCAGAAAGCCCTGGAAATCTTGGGCTTCACCACGGAAACTGTCCAAATCAGCGATGCGGAGGCGAAAAGCAACTTGACCGATGAGCGCGCCAAGCTCATTATCCTGGCACGGCAGCCCAACCCACGGCAGCGCAAGCAAGCCATCGCCATCTTGGAGAAAATCCGCCAGCTCAAGGAGATGACTGGCGACGAGCAGTTTTTGCTGGCCCAACTTTACGAGTCAGTAGGGGAATGGCCCAAAGCCAAGGTCGAAATGGCGGACCTGCTCAACGCCACCGAGAAAAAGATTAACAAGCAAAAAGGCATTGGGAGCTTGGATACATCGTTCAAAACTTACCTGGCCCACCATTGCAACGCACTGCTGCGACGGGGAGCAGCGGACGAGGTTTCCAAGTGGCTGACAAAATTGGAAACCGTGGAAAAGGACTCCTTCCGGACATTGAGCATCAAAGCCAGGCTTTCGGGTAAGCAAAACGAGAAAGTTGTCGGCGAACTGACTACATGGGCCGACAAAAACCCTGACTTCAAGCTGCAGGTGGCATCGTTGCTGGAGGAAATCGGCCAGCAAGACGCGGCGGAGAAAATGTACGAAGATGCTGTCAAGGAGTCGCGGTCCAAAACTCCCGAAAACAAATTGATCCTGGCGCTTTACCTGGGGCGACAAAAGGGGCCTGATAAGGCCCTGGCCAAATGCGACGAGGCCTGGGCGGATTGCAAACCCGAAGCCGTGGCCTCGGCAAGCGTCATGATTATTTACAGCACCAAATCCACAGAGCATCAATGGCGGCTTGTGGCGGGTTGGTTAGATAAAGAAATAGAGAAAAAACCAAGCAAGGCTCTGTTGAATAACCTGGCGGCCGTGCGGCGCTTACAGAAGGATTACAACGCTCAAATAGCCATTTGCCGGCAAATCCTTGATTTGGACAAGATGGACGCCTTGAACATGAACAACTTGGCCTGGACGCTCGCGCTGCACAGCAATGACGGCCAACAAGCCTTCAAGTTGATCGAACGCGCCATCGAGCTCGAAGGGCCGCGGGAATGGCTGCTTGATACACGAGCGGTTGTATTCATGAAACTTGGCAAGGCAGACCAGGCTGTTGCGGACATGGAGGAGGCCGAGGCCATCGCTGAGTCGCCGAGCGCCAGTCGCTGTTTCCATCTTGCTCAGGCGTATCAGCAGGCAAACAACCGACAGCTGGCGGTAAGCGCTTTTCAAAAAGCGCAAAGCTTGGGTTTGGACGAAACCAAGGTTGATCCGCTGGAGCTGGCCGCGTATCAGCAGCTGCGGCAAGAGCTGGACAAATGAATTGGCTGTACAGTTCCGTACATAGGGACACGCGCCGTACAACGCCTTGGCACTTTGACCCACTTTTTTGGACAGAACAGTCGGATCCGAACAGCTTGACGCGACGTTGGTAATGGAAGCCAGCGCTTTTTTATGGTAACGTAGCCCAACAAAAGCCGCACGGCGAGTTTAATGGAACCGACGCTTGGCCAGGCGCGTCAAATGCAAAGTTGTGATAATTTAATTCGCGAGTTCTTCCTTTTTTATTGCCGCTGTGGTAGTGTAAAGCAAGCACGTCATCTACTCGCCCGGGTGCGCGCGGTGCAACAAAAGGATTCGCGGACACACTAATTCGCCCCTCTACATCACCGAGAGCATCCATGGCAGTCTGCCTGATAACCGGCGGGGCGGGCTTCATCGGTTCGCACCTCGCGGAAGCGCTAGTCGCCCGCGGGGATAGCGTGCGCATCCTGGACAATTTCAGTTCCGGGACGATGGATAACCTTGCCAAGATCAGCGAATCCATCGAACTGATCGCGGCCGATGTGCATGATAAGACGGGCCTTAAACGGGCCGTCCGTGGCGTCGAGCACATCTTCCACTTCACGGCCCCCGATGTGGGGCAAACCACCAAAGGCGCGGACGTCACGCCAGGGAAATGGGCGTTCGCCACCGACACGCTCAAGGTGCTGATGGCGGCACGCGAGGTAGGCGTGCGCCGGTTGATCTTCGCTTCCAGCAGCGCGGTCTATGGTCCAGGCAGGACAGCTGAACTGAAGGAGAGCGATCCCATCATGCCGGTTTCGCCCTACGGCTTCGCCAAGCAAACGGGCGAGAATCAGTGCGCCGGCTTCACGTTGCTGTATGGCCTGGAAACCGTGCGACTGCGCTTTTTCAATGTCTTCGGCCCACGCCAAGCGCCGACGTCGTTTTATTGCCCGGCGATCCCGGTCATCTTGAGGACCATGCTTGCTGGCCAGAGCCCGGAAATCGTGGACAGTCCGTTTGAGCAACAGGATTTTTTGTATGTCGCGGATGCGGTGCATGCCGCCTTGCTGGCAGCTGAGGGAACCCGTGTGGCAGGCAAGGTTTATAACATCGCTCGTGGCAGGACCACATCGCTGGTCCAGGTGGTCAACGCGGCCAACCAAATCCTGGGCACAAATATCAAACCTCACTTGGCCGATACCAGGCCGCTCAGTGAATTGGTACGTTCGGTTAACATCTCCCGAGCCGAGGCGGAGCTTGGTTTCT
>DASRAT010000145.1:0-3311 GCA_035638015.1 Gemmataceae bacterium
ACGCACACCCGAGGCGTTTGTGCTCGATGCCGATCTCAAGGTCCGTTATCACGGCCGCATCGACGATCAATTCGGCGCCGGCTTCCAGCGTTCCAATGCCAATCGCCAAGACCTGGCCATCGCTGTTGACGAAGTGTTGGCCGGCAAAAAGGTTACCGTCGCCACGACCGAAGTAGCAGGTTGCCTCATCGGTCGCACCAAGACCGCGACGGTTGCGGACGCCAAGGTCAATTACAGCAAGCACGTCGCTCCCATCATTCAAAACCGCTGTCAGGAATGCCACCGCCCCGGTCAAATTGGACCAATGCCGTTGCTCAACTACGATGACGTGTCGTCCTGGTCGGCGATGATCCGTGAAGTCGTCTCCGAAAAACGCATGCCGCCCTGGCATGCTGACGACAAGCAACACGGCGTTTTTTCCAACGAGCGTTCGTTGTCCAAGGAGGATTACGACACACTGCTTTCCTGGATCGATCAGGGTTGCGCCGAGGGCAACAAAGCTGACCTGCCGGCGCCGCGCCAGTTTGCCGACAACTGGTACATCGGCAAGCCGGATGCGATCATCTCCATGCCACAGGAGTTTACGGTGCCGGCCAAGGCGCCCAAAGGTGGCGTGCGTTACCAGAACTTCACCGTGAAAACCAATTTCACCGAGGACAA
The DNA here is from genome assembly GCA_035638015.1 of Gemmataceae bacterium. GTDB lineage: Bacteria > Planctomycetota > Planctomycetia > Gemmatales > Gemmataceae > DASRAT01. The sequence continues at coordinate 661 of DASRAT010000145.1, forward strand.
GTGGATTCAAGCGGCGGAGTGCAAACCAGGCAACAAGGCCGTGGTTCACCACATCATCGCTTTTGTGGACAGCGGCAAAAAAGTCGATCTGGTGGAAGGCCTGGGCTATGGTATGTTGTCGGCCTATGCGCCCGGCGACATCGGTTCCGCGTTTCCCGCGGGGGCAGCGCTAAAATTGCCCAAGGGTGCCAGCATCAGGTTCCAGATGCACTACACGCCCAACGGCGTGGAGTGCAAAGATCGTTCGTCGGTAGGTCTGGTGTTCGCCAAACAGACGCCGAAGATCGAGGTGCAAGCCCGGGCCATCGCCAACCTGTTTTTCAACATTCCTCCCGGCCAGGCCAATCACGAAGTTCGCAGCGAATCGACCTTCAAGAAAGACGCCATTGTATACAGCTTGCTGCCTCACATGCATCTGCGTGGCAAGGACTTTAAGTTCGAGGTGGTTTACCCGGACGGCAAGACCAACACCATCCTGAATGTGCCGCGCTACGATTTCGGCTGGCAGGCCAAGTACCACTTCAAGGAACCGCTCAAGGTGCCGGCGGGAACGAAGATCAAGTGCCTGGCCCACTTTGACAATTCCAAGGGCAACCCGTGGAACCCCGATCCGACCGTGAGCGTGCGGTTCGGTGAACAAACGTGGGAAGAGATGATGATCGGCTTTATTGACTATGCGTACGTGGAAAAACAATAGAATCAGCCGCTTGCGGCTCAGCGCAACTCCAATAAATAAAGCCCACGGCACTTGCCGTGGGCTTCTCTGTTGACCAATTCGGCTCAAAGCACCTCGGAATGCACCATGAAGATTCTTGTCATCGGCAAAGGCGGCCGTGAACATGCCCTGGTATGGAAACTCGCCCAGTCACCGCGCGTTGAGCGTGTCTTCTGCGCTCCCGGCAACGCGGGCACGGCCGAGGACGGCGTCAATGTGCCCATCGAGCAAAATGACTTCGACGCCTTGCTGAAATTCGCCAAGAAGGAAGGCATTGGACTCACGGTTGTCGGCCCCGAAGACCCGCTGGCTGCGGGCATTGTCGATGTGTTTCAGGACGCCCGCCAGCGCATCTTTGGACCGACCAAAAAAGCGGCCGAGCTGGAGGCAAGCAAGGTCTTCGCCAAAAAGCTGATGCGGCATGCTGATGTGCCCACTTCGGAGTTTCGCGTTTGCGATCATCCGGACATGGCCCGGCACTACATCGAAACCCGCGAGTATCCTGTCGTGGTCAAGGCCGACGGCCTGGCTGCCGGCAAGGGCGTCATCGTTTGCAATAACACCGAGCAAGCGCTGGCGGCCATTGACCGCATTATGGTGCGCGAGGAATTTGGCCGCGCCGCGGGTCGCCAGGTGGTCATCGAAAAACGCCTGGAAGGCCAAGAGCTTAGCATTCTCGCCTTGGTGGGGGGCCGCTCGATTGTGCCACTGGAGCCGACGCAAGACCACAAGGCTGCCCACGACGGCGACACCGGCCCCAACACCGGCGGGATGGGCGCTTACTGCCCCGCGCCGCTCGCCAAGGCGGAGTTATTGGCGGAGGTCGATTCGGGCATCCTGGTGCCAATGGTGCACGCCATGAAACGCGGCCGGCGCCCGTTCCGCGGTGTGTTGTATGCCGGTGTCATGGTGACCAACCAGGGACCACGTGTGCTGGAATTCAACTGCCGCTTTGGCGACCCGGAAACCCAGCCGCTGCTGATGCGATTGAAGACCGATCTCGTGGATCTGCTGGAAGCCGTTGTGGACGACAACCTCGGTGAATTCGCCGAGGACAAGCTGGAATGGGATCCCCGCCCCGCCGTTTGCGTGGTGATGGCCAGCCAGGGATATCCGGGCAACTACACCAAAGGCAAGCTCATCACCGGCCTTGCCGAGGCCGCGAAATTGCCGGATGTCAAGGTGTTTCATTCCGGGACGAAGATCGATAAGGGAGTGATCGTTACCGACGGCGGCCGTGTGCTGGGGGTAACGGCGCTGGGCGACACGCTGTCACAAGCAAAGCGCAAGGCATATGAGGCGGTGGGACGGATTAACTTTCAGGGGGCTTTTTGGCGGAAAGACATTGGGGACAAGGCGCTGAAATGAGGCGTTATTTGAATTCTGTGAATAACGTCGCCGTGGTACAATTCCATTAGTTGCATGTGTGGAGGGTTGGTCAGTGTTGCCGAGTAACCAAAGGCAAGAGGCCTTGTCGCTGGCCTACGTCCTGGCAATCGCGGCAAGGTCGGGTTTGGCGTGGCACATGCGTGTAAAGGACTTTGGATTTGACCTCACCTTGCTGGACATTCACCACCGTGGCGGCCGAATCAGCGAATCTGGGATCAGGCTTGACATCCAGCTAAAGTGCACGACCGCGGCAGTCCTCACAGATGCAAATGTGCTCTTCGACTTGGACGTGAAGAATTATAATGACTTGCGCACGCTGAGCGTGGCGACGCCGCGAATCCTGGTTGTGATGGTCGTTCCCAAATATGAGGAAACTTGGACCCAGCAAGGTGAAGACGCCTTGCTGATTCGCCATGCGGCCTACTGGCTTTCGCTCAAAGGGCGAGGTTCAACACCAAACCTGAAAACAGTGCGCGTGTCGATTCCAAGAACCAATCTGTTTTCTGTGGAGAATTTGCAAGCTTTGATGTCCAAGGTTCGAAGGAGG
>DASRAT010000146.1:0-6584 GCA_035638015.1 Gemmataceae bacterium
CGAGTGGCGAAACGCGGCGGCCATCCTCGGGCGCCTTCCACGGCAACACCGGCTGGCGGCGGTCGATACCGTTGTGACACAGCCATGACTTGGCGGAAGCGACCAACCGTGTCGGCACCTGGCTGCCGAAGTTACGAGCGAACTCGCCGACGGCGAAATCACGCTCCGCTGCCCACGGCAATTTCAAGCTGCCGGCCGGCTGTTCGCCTTTGCCCGGCAGATAAAGAAACGACGGCAACAATGGCCGCGGCTCGACGACGCCTTGCTGGACGACTTGCGGAATTTGCAGATGCTGCAACACGGGGTCGCCTTCAGCGCCGGTGTCCACATAGGCGAGGGCGCTGTTGGTAGTGCCGAGGTCGATGCCGATGACGTAGCGAGAAGCTGACAAGGGACGGTTCCTTCCAACGGAGAATCGGTGCACAACGAACGGTAAGGTCATTGTTTCAGACCCGCATCGACGCGGCAACGGCTGTTCCGCCGCGGTGGCTGATTTTGAGGTAAACTTCATCCAACCCTGGAGGCAGCCATGCGCAAGACAGTTGATATCGTTGGGATTGCAAGCATTGTCAGTTTTTTGCTGGGATGGGTTTCGGCGGGCATCTGGTCAGGTGCGGGCGAGAAGCAACCGAAGCCGCGTACGGAAACCCAGAATGTTGCCGTGCAGACGGTCAAGGTGTTGGTCGCTAAGAGCGACCTTCCGCAATACAAGGCGCTGCGTGACAATCCAGGCGAGCTCTTTGTGGAGAAGGAATGCGCACTGGGCGATCTGCCGAAAGATGCGTTGGATTTCATCTGCGCTGATGATGTGTTGGAACAACAATCGCTGCCCAAAGGCATGCGGGCTGTCGGCATTCAGTTGGACATTGATGTCCCAGATGGATGTTATGGCCCAGGTTCGAGAGTCGACATCATTTGGGTTGGCAACGCTGAAGGCACTTCCAAACTTGTGGCAAAAGTCTTGTTGCAAAATGTGATTGTTTTGGAAGCGTCGTGCGCCGGAATGTTCCAAGGAGATTCTACGAAGCGTGGCCCATGTATCATCACCGTGGCAGTCACGCCGGACGACCAGATGCGCCTTATCCTGGCAATGGAAGCCGGCAGGTTTACCGTGATTCGTCACGAAGACAACGCAGCGACGCCACCGGCAAAAACGGGCAAGGACTGAAATCTCGCGAAGTGCGATGACAACCAACAGATCGATTCCTCACCAACGGTAGTTTCGCTAGCTGCCGGCACTCTTTCCACGAATATTTGCGATGGCACGTCAACATTTACTGATTGACAGCAGCCATTGCCCGGTGCACCGTTTTGGTGCTGGGTTTATCTTGGTTGCGAATGCGTTTGAAATCACCTCGCAATGCTTTCAGCGCATAGCGTTCCCGATCAATTTCCGCTTCCGTACGAAAGCCCAGGCGTCGAAAAACGGGAATCGGCGGACACCAGCCTTGAATAGCATGTTGCAACAAAAAGCCACCTATGATTGCCGGTAAAACGAAAAAGGTCCGGTGCACTGTAACACCCAGCAACACGCTGACTAACACCGCACTGGCGGCATTGGCTTCCAAGGTCCGCTCAATGTCCCATTCGGCATCAAGTTCTGCCAGCCTTTTTTCGATGCCCTCCCGGCCTTCAGCACAATAGAGTGCCACATTTTCTTCGCCTTGCCGGCGGATTTGTTCATTTACAGACTCTGCGGTGTGCAAAGGCACTCGCGCCACGGTTGTAGGAATCATGATGCATCCCCTCAACAAAGCTCCCTTTGAAGTGGTTTCGTTCCTCTTCAAATAACCGCAAATCCGGTGCCAAGTTTGCAACCACTGAGATCAAACCTTACATCAAAATGCGGTTAGGTAGATGTCTTCAACATCCTCCACCGTCAGCGGCCGTGGATTAACACGCATAACACGGCGAATGCCGTGGGCCTTTTCTGCGAAGCCCTTCAATTGCTCCTGCTTGACGCCGATCTCACGTAGCCGCGCCGGGATGCCGATGTCCGCACGGAGTTTATCCACCACCGTCACCGCCCGTTCCGCCGCCGCTTGTTCACTGAGACCTTTCACATCTTCGCCTAACAGTGTGGCGATGCGTGCGAACTCGGGCACGCGCGCCGGCAGATTGAAACGCATTACCCAGGGCAACAGCAAGCCGTTGCCGCAGCCGTGTGAGCAGTGGACCGCGCCGCCGACGGGATACTCCATCGCATGCACCGCCGCCACGCCGACGTTGGAAAAGGCCATGCCTGCCAACGTCGCTGCCAGGGCCATGCCTTCGCGCGCCTCCAGATCTTTGCCGTTGGCCACGGCTCGCCGCAGATGCTGGCCGACCAGCGTGATTGCTTTTTCGGCCAGCACGTCGCCTAACGGATGCTTGCCTTGGTAACAGGATTTCTCGCCTGGCGGCAGTGGGAAGACAGCGTTGTCCACGGCGGTGTAGGCTTCGATGGCATGCGTCAGGGCGTCGATGCCGCTGTCGGCCGTTACCTTGGGCGGGCAGGACACCGTCAGCATCGGATCGACCAACGCCACCCGCGGCCGCAAGTAATTGCTGAGGATGCCGACTTTCATTTTGTTGTCGGTGTCGGTCAGCACGGTCGCGGCGGAGACTTCCGAGCCGGTGCCGGCGGTTGTCGGCACGCAAATCAACGGCCATACCGGGCCGGGAATCTTGTCGTCGCCGGGGTAATCGCGGATGTTGCCGCCGTTGCCGAGCACGACGGCGACGATCTTGGCCAGGTCCATGTTGCTGCCGCCGCCGAGCGCGATCAACACGTCGGGTTGGTATTTACGCGCCACCTCCAGGCACGCTTCCGCGACGCGGAATGACGGCTCGGGTTCACCGCCGGAAAACACCTCTGAAGTAATGCCGCTGGCGGTCAACGGTTCCTTGAGCCGCTCGACAAGTCCGGCCTTGACGAGAATCTGATCGGTGACGATCAACGCCTTTTTGGCTTTGAGCCGCTCGGCGATTTCGCCCAGTTGCTTGACGGCGTCGCGGCCGAAGAGAAGTTGGGTGGCGGTGTGGAAGGTCCAGGTGGTGCGCATGGGGGTGTTCTCCAGGGGGCAACGCTTGTCGTGTCGATATGATAGCGGTTTGAGAGCGCAGTGCTAAGCCGCAAGCGGCTTGGAGGAACGATGACCGCACAACCTATTCGCATTGGAATAATGACCATTTCCGACCGCGCCAGCAAGGGCGTTTATCAGGACCTCGGCGGCCCCGCGATTCGCGATTGTCTGACCGAGATTCTATCTTGCCCCTGGGAACCGCTGACGCGCGTCATTCCTGACGAGCAACCGGTGATTGAAGCGACGCTGAAAGAATGGTGCGACCAGGAAAAATGCTGTCTGATCGTGACTACCGGCGGCACCGGCCCTGCATTGCGCGACGTGACGCCGGAGGCGACCGCGGCGGTGTGTGAACGCATTCTTGACGGTTTCGGCGAGCAGATGCGAGCGGTGTCACTTAAAGTGGTGCCGACCGCGATTCTGTCACGTCAACTCGCCGGGACGCGCGGTAAAACGTTAATCGTCAATCTGCCGGGCAAACCGAGCGCCATCCGCGATTGTCTGCTGGCGGTGTTTGGGGCGATACCGTATTGCATCGATTTGCTGGAAGGGCCGTATTTGACGACGAATGAGGCGGTGGTGAAGGCGTTTCGGCCGAAGAAGTGATATGCCCACTGTTAGCCGGCGTTTAACGCCTGCCGCAGCCGTGCCACTTGCTCTTTCATGGGCCACGGCGCTTTGGGCGTTTTCTGGCCGTGGCGACCCTCGACCTTGAGCCAGATCAGGGCCGGCCCGGTGCCCGATACTGCTTCCGCGGCGCCCTTTTGCCAGGCTTCCAGTGTTTCAAACTTATAGGTCCGGCCAATGCCCGCGGCGCGTGCCAGGCCCGCGAAATCAGTGCGGCCGGCGCCGGCGGTAGTCTGGCCGCCGGTTACTTCGTACAGTCCGTTGTCCATGACCACGATAAATAGATTGGCGGGGTGATTGGCCAGCGTCACCAGGTTGCCGAGGCTCATCAGGGTGCAGCCGTCGCCGTTGACGACGATGACGCCGCGCTGGGGCTGGGCCAGCGCCAGGCCGTGACCCAGACTTGGGGCGTGGCCCATCGCCGAGGGCAGCAGGACGAAGTCCAGTGTTGGGCTTTGCGACACTGATGGCCAGATGCCGGCAGCCGTCATGGTAGTCACGACAATGCGCTCGCCGCGATGCGAGGCCAAGACGGTCATCGCGTCTTTTTGCGTCATCATCATAGGTCTCTTTCCGCAAGCAAAACCGCTCCAGGGCGATTCTCGGCCTGCGCTTGACGATAGGCAGCGACCATGTCGGCCGGCGTGTTTTTTTCATCCAGCAACTTGTATTGAATCTTCCAGGCTTGCATGATCGGCTCGGTGAAGACCGGGCAGGAGTCCAGCGTTTTGCCTTCCTGGTGAGCGTAGTAGTTGCGAACACCGGCGAGGAAAAAGATCGGCAACTTCATGTCATATACGACATTGCGCAGCGAATCGCCGGCCTCGAACAGGCCGGTGCATTGCAAGAAGACAATGGGTTTTTTGCCGCCAAGGTAAAGGCCGGCGGCCAAGGCGAAGGCTTCGCCTTCGCGGCAGACGCGGACCAACGTCAGGCCCGGGGCGGTGGTGAGCGCCTTTTCCCAGGCGCCGATGGCGCTGTCGGGAAGCCAAATGACGTGGGTGATGCCGCATTCTTGCAAGGCTTTCACCACGGAAGGGCCGTCGAACATTGCCGCCTCAACAAAAAAAGTCCGGCGACCTGTGATGACACCGGACACCGGACACAAAAAAACACACCAGAACCCCTAACACTTACCCCTTGTGCGCTTTGTGGCAATCCGCGCACTTCGAGGCCGCATTCAGCTTGGTGATGCCCTCGTCCTTTTTGCCGTCAACATAAAGTTTGGCGCCGTCGACAAGCGCTTCGGTTTTCGTCTTCCAGCTTGCTTCATCGCCCTTGGGTGCTTTATTCTTGGCCATGGACTGATACATCTCCAGCAACTCCTTGGCCTCAGCGTCCGTGGCTTTGCCGCCGGTGACTTTTTTCAGCAACGTTCCCTTGTGTGCCTTTTGCATCACATCCTTGATCGTGTACTTTGGATCGCCACCCTGCTCCGCCGAGGTCGCGCTATTGCCGGCGACAATCGCCACACCCAAGATCAAACAAACCGCACTGATCATTAGCCGCATTGGTATGCCCCCATGAAAAAAACGTTACTCAAACCTGGGCACGCGCAGCCCTTGCATTGCGCCCAGGCGACAGAAATGCTTTTTTACAAGGCATTCCTGGTGATTGCAAGCAAAATCAAAGGATTCTCGGGCCAAGCCGTGTATGATGCGCATTGGAACACGTGCCCGTAGCTCAAGCTTGTTGGTTCCCATGCTCCCTCTTGAAGACCGCATCAAAGAACAGGCACGCCGGCTCGGTTTCGAGTTGGCCGGCATTGCCGCACCCAGCGAGGCGGAGACGTTTGCCCATTACCAGGGGTGGTTGCAAGGCGGCTTCGCGGGAGAGATGAGCTACCTGGAGCGACATGCGGAGGCGCGGCGCCATCCTGAAGCGGTGTTTGCGCCGGTGCGCAGTATCGTCGTGGTGGGCATGAATTACAAACCCGCGGGGCCGGAAGATGACGCGCCACCGTTGACTGGCAAGGTAGCCAGATACGCCCGTGGCATTGATTATCACGAGGTTTTGTGGCGCCGCCTTGATGAGTTGCTTGCTTGGATCCAGGAACAAGTGCCGAGATGCCAGGGCAGGGGAGTCGTCGATACTGCTCCCCTGCTGGAACGCGACATTGCACGCCGGGCCGGGCTGGGTTGGTTTGGCAAGAACGCCATGCTCATCCATAAACATCTGGGAAGTTATTTCTTCCTCGGTGCGCTATTGCTTGATCTTGCCTTGCGGCCGGATTCGCCGCATGAAACCCAACACTGCGGCACTTGCACGGCCTGTCTGGATGCTTGCCCTACCAATGCTTTCACCGGGCCTTGGAATCTCGATGCGCGGCGTTGCATCAGCTATCTCACCATTGAACTGCGCGGCGCCATTCCCGAAGAGCTGCGCGAGCCGATGGGCGATTGGGTTTTTGGTTGCGATATTTGCCAGGAGGTTTGCCCTTGGAATCGCAAGGCGCCTGACAGCGCGGAGCCGACGTTTCAACAGGCGTTGCCGTCGGGCCGTGTGGAATTGATTGCCCTATTGGAAATGAGCGAAGCTGAGTTTCGGCGGCGGTATCGGCATACTGCCCTTTGGCGGCCGCGTTGGAGCGGCATGCGGCGGAATGCGGCGATTGCGTTAGGGAACCTGGGTGACATTGCCGCGCTGTCTGCCCTGGAGCGTGCGGCAACGGATACCGATATAGTCGTCCGCGAGGCCGCTCTGTGGGCTATTGGCCAATTGCGGCTCAGCGGCTGTGCGGGAATAAGTGTTGAAACAACATGAAAGCTCCGTCGCCCCTCCGGGGCGAAAGTAGAAAAGGTCGAAACGATTTCCACGGGTTGCGCGTCGGGCGGCTTTGCCGCCGCGACGCTCCACCCGTGGCTACAGTCCGTCGCCCCTCCGGGGCGAGAA
>DASRAT010000147.1:0-2491 GCA_035638015.1 Gemmataceae bacterium
CAGCGCCTTGGGCCATATTGTCAAAAAACCCGCTGGTATCAAAATTAAACTGATAGGCATTCACCCCGCCGGCGCCGCCGCCGGCTCCGCCGCCTCCTTTTCCACCCTTCTTGCCGCCACCGCCTGGAATCGGGTTGCCGGCCGGATCGAAGGCTCCGCCCGCGCCAGCGTTTTTCTTGCCGCCCGCGGCTTTCTTGCCGCCAGGTTGACCCTGGATTTGCCCCACGTCGAGAGCGAGAATGAGTATCACTGCACCGAATCCTGCGAGTGCACCAAGTCCGATGAGTTTCTTTCGCATGTGTTGCGACTCCGGCAAGCAAAAAGGTGGGAACGATCAAGGGATGCGCGGCACCCGCGCAGTCAGGCTGGTATCGTCTTAAACAATCTAACCCCACAGGAACGAGAAAGTCACGCACATTTTTTTATTTCTCATTACTCTTTAATTTCTTTCACCCAGTGCTTTGACGCTTCGCACTGGCAAGCCGATGTATTTACCTCGCGGCCGGATTAGCCGATTCTTTTCCAATTGTTCAATAATATGGGCACTCCAGCCCGTTATCCGCGAGGCCACGAAAAACGGCGTGTATAACGGCACATCCAGGCCCATCGCGTAATACAGGCGCCCGGCAGGCCAATCGAGGTTGGGAAACAGGTTTTTTTCCTTTTCCAATACCCCCTCGACAATCTCAGCTGCATCCTCCCATTGGGTCGTTTTGGCTGCCACGGCAGCCTTACGGGCATAGTCCTTTAGAATCTTAGCTCGCACATCGCCTGTTTTGTAAACCCGATGGCCAAAACCCATCACTTTTTCTTTGCGGGCCAGGGCGTCCCGAATCCACTTGTCGGCGGTGGCAGGACCCCCTGTTTGCAGCAAAAGGTCCATTACCTTCTCGTTGGCGCCGCCGTGCAACCGGCCCTTGAGGGCGCCAATGGCCGCCACGACCCCGGAATGCAAATCCGACTCGGTTGATACCACCACCCGGGCGGTGAAGGTCGAAGCGTTGTATTCATGCTCGGCGTAAAGTATCAGCGAAACGTCAAAAGCGCGGGTCTCGTCGGCGGTGGGCGGGGAGCCTCGGAGGATGTAAAGGAAGTTGGCCGCATGGCCAAGGTCGTCGCGCGGGGCTATTGCCGGCAGACCCTTAGTATAGCGGTACTGTTCGGCGATTGCCACCGGAATTTGGCCCAAAAGTCGCTCGGCTTTGCGAAGATTGGCGGCCTTGGAATTGTCGTTAATCTCCGGATCGTAATGGGACAAAACACTGACCGCGGTGCGCAAACCATCCATCGGGATCGTCTCCTTGGGCAACGCCTTCAGGAGCGTTCGCAGCGCATCGGGAATCTTGCGTGCGGCGGCGATGCGCTGCTGAAAGGCCGCCAACTCTTTTTTGTTGGGCAACTCGCCGTGCAGCAGCAAGTAGGCAACCTCGTCAAAGCCGCATTTTTCGGCCAACTCCGTTACTGGATAGCCGCGATAACGCAGACCGCCCTCGACGGTGGAGATGGCGGTTTCCCCCGCGATGACGCCTTCAAGACCGGGGGAATAGGTTTCAGCCGAACTCATGGAACAATCTCACGAAGATAGTGGTGAACATCAACCGAAATAAGCGCGGTCGCGCGCCTCGTAGTCCGCATAGTTGAGCAAATCGTACAATTCTGCGCGGGTCAACATCGACGGGAGCCGATCGCGCTGGTGGCCCTTGGCAGCAATGTCAGCGAGTGTCAGCTGGGTGGCCTTGAGGGCGGAACGGAAAGCAGTCAGCGGGAATAACACCATGCGATAGCCGAGTTTGCCGAAGGCTTCGACATCCAGGTTTGGGGTTCGGCCGAACTCCGTATTGTTGGCCAATAACGGCGCCTTGACCGCGTCGGCAAAAGCGACAAACTCCTCGCTATTTTCCAGCGCTTCAGGGAAAATCGCATCGGCGCCGGCCTGAACATACAGGCGGGCGCGGCTGACCGCATCATCGAAACCGTTGACGCCACGGGCGTCAGTGCGAGCGATAATGACGAAATCAGCATCACGGCGAGCGGCCACAGCAGCGCGGATCTTGGCGGCCATCGCCATAGGCTCGATCAATCCCTTGCCGGACAAGTGGCCGCAACGCTTGGGCAAAATCTGGTCTTCCAGATGAATCCCGGCAACGCCGGCGTTCTCGAACAACCGCACCGTGCGTTCGACGTTGAGCGCTTCGCCGAAACCGGTGTCGGCATCGCACAGCAATGGTAGTATCGTGGCCTGGGTGATCGCGCGGGCGAAATCGACAAAATCATTGAGCGACAACAGGCCGACATCGGGCACGCCCGCCGCAGCCGACAGGGCGCCGCCTGAAAGGTAAACCGCCTGGAAACCAAGGCCCTGGGCCATCTTGGCCACCAAGGCGTTGAAGACGCCTGGTATGGCGATGGGCCGTGTTTGCCATGCCTGGCGAAGACGTCGGCCTGGTGATTCAATGACGCTCATGAGGGTGTTGTATGAGACCAAGGCAGG
>DASRAT010000148.1:0-6526 GCA_035638015.1 Gemmataceae bacterium
ACTGCTATTGAGGAAGGGACGTTTACCGTTCTGGCCAAAGACCGTCCGCCGCAGGCAAGCCGCTACAGCACGCTTTATGTTCGCCAGGACGGCCAGTGGCTGATCGCGGCGCTCAAGGAATGGGGCGACGACACCACCACCCGGCCAACCCTGCAAAACCTTGCCTGGTTGATTGGCACCTGGGAAAGCGACGGGCCCGACCTTCAGGCGCGCACAAATTACGAGTGGGCCGAAAACAAAAAATTCATCGTTGGCAAGTTCACGATCACGCAAAAGAAAGACAAGAGCAAGGTCAGCACCGGCACCCAGATCATCGGCATCGATCCGGCATTCGCTCAGATTCGGGCGTGGGTGTTCGATTCGGAAGGCGGCATCGGCGAGTCCACCTGGAATTGGGACGGCGAGCGCTGGGAAATCGAATCTCATGCCAACCTGGCCACGGGTCAAGGAACATCGGCCGTCATATTTCTTAAACGCGTCGACGACGATGCCTTTACCTTGCAATCGGTGCAGCGAACCCTGGCGGGCGAAAGCCAGCCGGACGTCGGAATCGTGAAAGTTCAGCGTGTCCCCGGCGGCAAATAACTACCGCCAGAATCCAATTACGTGAACACATCATTTTGAAAGGACATGCGTCATGAAGATATTGATTCGACTTGTGGTCGGTGCGGCCTGCCTGGCGGGAATCCTGTGGATGTCTCACTCGGCGGATGGCGGACGATTCGGCGGCGGCTTTCGCGGCAGCTTCGGTGGCAGCTTTGGCGGTGGATTGGGTGACAGGTTTGGAGGCAGTTTCGGCGGCCTCGGTGGCGGCCTTGGCGGCGACTCTCGCTTTGGCAATCTCGGCGGCGGCACGCCGCTGTCTCGACCTGCCTTTTCAGGCGGGGGGGCATTCGCCAGCCTTGGCGCTTCGGGCCACGGCCCGCTGGGCGGATCGTTTTCGGGCATCAAACAAGACGGAGCGTTTTCCGGTTCGCTCTTCAGCGGAGCCGGTCAACGAGGCGTCGGCGTCTACACTGGGCCGCGCGGCGGCGTGGCTGTTGGCGGTGACCGGAGCGGGACCATCACTGGACCGGAAGGGAGGACAGTCTCCGGAGGCGAAAGAGGAGGCGCGGTGATGGGACCCAGGGGCAATGTCTATGCCGGCGGTTCCAAAGACGTGGTTGCCAAAGGGCCCGGTGGCGTGGCCGTGGCCGGCAGCAAAGGCTCGTTTGCCGCGGGGTCGGGAGGCGTCGTTGCCAAAGGCGGCGCGGTCGCGGAAGGCGTTAGAGTTGACGGCGGCGCCGTCGCGGCTCATCATGGCGCAGTGGCGGTCGGGGCCCATGGCGCCGTGGCCGCGGGCGGCGGATTTGTCGCCCACCGCGACGTCGCCGGGGGCGCATTTGTCGGCACTCGTTACATCAGCGCCAGCACGATGAGCACGCGCGGCGTCGCGATTCGCCGCAACTTCGGCTACTACGGCTCCTTCACGCCAACATGGTTTGCCCGCTACCCTGGCGCGTGGGTTGCCTTGGGCTGGACGGCTGCCGACGCCTGGCGCGCCGCCACCTGGGCTTTCTGCGCACCCTTTGTCGGCTTCGCCACGGATGCGCCGGCGATCTACTACAACTACGGCGACAACGTGACCTATCAGGACGGCAATGTTTGCTACGATGGCAAAGTTGACGCCACGCAAGCTCAATATGCGCAACAAGCCACGCAAATCGCCGAGGTAGGCGCCAAGGCCAAGCCGCCCGAAGACGAAAAATGGCAACCGCTGGGCGTCTTCGCCATGACCATGGGCAACGAGACCACCTCCAACGACATCTTTCAGCTCGCGATCAACAAGGACGGCATCGTTCGCGGCAACTACTACAATGCCATGTCTGATACCACAACGCCGGTGTACGGCTCGCTGGACAAGAAATCCCAGCGTTTAGCCTGGACCATCGGCGACAAAAAAACTCCCGTTTATGAGACCGGGTTGTACAACCTGACCCTGGCCCAAACGACCGTGTTGGCCCACTTCAGCGCGGACCGGACTTCGCAGTTCAATTTGTTTCGGATTGAACAGAACAAGGATGATAAAGGCGGGGGCAAGTAAGGTGAATGCTGTGCTTTCGCGGTGGCGCAACCTTGGTTTGGTTGTGTGCCGCGAAAGCATGGCGTGCGGCGGCGCTGATGCTGTGCCAGCGTTCGCTCACGTTTTGTTGTCCTGATTATTGGACGGGTTTGGCGGAATAGAGGAGCACAACAGTGTTTTCCCGCTGAAGGGCCTCTATCTCTTTCCTTTGCTTGGCATAAATCTGCGGGGCATTGTGTTGGGTAAATCCATACTCCATGATGTGATAAAAAACAACCGTCTTTCCGGTCCGATCATAAATCACGCCGTTTTTGCAATAGGCTCCAAGTTGGACCAATTTCTCTTGTACTGTAATGCCCCGCCTTGGATTGGCGCTATCGCTGAACTCATAAGCCAATGACAAACCAGGTGGCAGGCATGGGCCGCAGGCCTCGGCCGCGTGCAGGGCTTCTTGGTGCGTCTTGTTTTCGGGTTGGCCGTGCGTCAATCGCAGCCATAGGCCAATTGCCACCACTATTGCGACGCAGGCAAAGCCCGCAGTTGCAATAATGGTTGCTTTTTTTCTCGACATTGGGGCAGCCCTCCAGGGTAATGAAGCTCTAGCCAAACATTGTAGCCAACCGGCATTACCTTTTGGGCCGCCGCACCGCCATCGCACTCCACGGATCCTCCGGCCACGCATGTTTGGGATAACGCTCTCCCAGATCCTTGCGCACCTGCGCAACACGCGTCTAGGTCCATCCACAGCTAAAAGACCAATATTAATGGGGAAACACAACACTATACATTAACACAACCCTGTGCTCTTTTTTCAACGCTTCTATTTCGTTTTTTTCCCTCTCAATCCAGTCTGGGGGAGCTGGACCCGAGCCCCATTCCGTTTTGATTGAATAAAAAGCAATCTTGTTTCCTTCGCGGTCGTAAATCACGCCTTGCTTGCAATGGGCGCCCAGTTGCACGAGCTTTTCCTTGATAGTAATCTTTGCTCGCAAATTCCCGCGGATCGGTTGAAGGTTCGTAGCCTCTGCAAATTCCATCTCCAACCTCAGGCCTTTTTGCAGGCAAGGCCCGCATTCCTCGGCAGCGCGTAAGGCGGCCGCGTTGGCTTCGAGCTGAGCTTGCCTTTGGTTTGAATCCGTCCAACGCCACCAAATAATGGCCAGCGCCGCCAGCGCCAACAAGCCGAAGGACACGATGGAAATCATTGTCGCTTGCTTTCTGGACATGATTCTTCCCTTCTTGGACGACGCGTGTGCATGTTCACCTTTTTGGCCGCTGGGACGCTGTTGCCTTCCACGGATCCTCCGGCCACGCATGTTTAGGATACCGCGCCCGCAGATCCTTTCGCACTTGCGGATAAGTATTGGTCCAAAAGCTAGCCAGATCATCAGTCACCTGTTGCGGCCGATAGTTCGGTGCCAACAAATGGAACAGGACGCGAACACGGTTGCCGCCCAAGCGCGGAGTTTCGGTCAGCCCGAAAAGCTCCTGGATGCGCACGGCCAGCACGGGCGGACGGCCCAGTTCATACTTCAGAGTGATATGGCTGCCGCTCGGCACTTGAAGTCGTTCGGGTGCTTCGCGCTCCACGGCCTGGCGTTGGACGTGCGTCATGCGGCTTTGCAATGCCGCCAGCCAGTCGGCGTTGCGGATTTCCTCGAAGGAGCGGCGGCCGGGGCAAAGCCACGGCAACAAATCACGCAACGCGGCGTCATCGCAAGGTGGCAAATTCAATTCGGGCATCCATTGTTGCAGACAACGCAGCCGCAGCAGATAGTTGCCGGCGGGCGAATCTTCGGCTGGCAAGACACGATCAAGGTGTTGCGCGGCGGCGGTCGCCAGTGCAGTTGCCACTGGGTCACCCTCCGGCAGCGCGGCCGGCGATTCTTCCAGGAGGAGGTCTTCATAGCGCACACGTTTGCGAGCGGAGATGCGCTCAGTCTTCTCGTCAAATTCGACCTCGATGGCGGTCGTAACGCGATCGGCCGGCAACCACTCGCGACGAATGGCCGAAGCCAGGCGCACAAGCGCTTGTTGCCGGGCAGCATCGAGATCGATGGCAAGAAAGAGTTCCGGCTCGGTGACAGCGCTGGAGTGAGCGAGGACCACGCCGCGGCCGCCGACCATCAGGCCGCGTTGGCTGTTTGGTTCGCGGCGACGGACGACGCGGTCGGGAAATGCGGCCAACAAGGCTCGCGGCAGTGCATCCTCATTGCGACTGGGCGGCGATTTGCCGCCGTGCGATTTGTGCAATTCACGCAACATCTGATCGCGAGCGCGAAGGACAAAGTGGGCAGCATGACGGTTCAGCGTACCAAGATGGGAAGCATGCTCTTGGCCGCGTTCAAATGCCTCCAGCGCTTCGACTCGATCTAACACATCCGAATGTGAAGGATTGCGCAGGCCTGGTGGTCGTCCTGCTTCAGATCGCATGAAGGGATCGCGTTCCGACAGCAATGCCGCCGCCAGCGCGGCGCCCTCGGCGTCACCCAAGAGTTGGCCATCGAGCAACAATCGGCCCAAACGCGGATGCACCGGCAAGCGCGCTAGCTGGCGGCCCAAGTCGGTGACGCCGCCATGATTCACCGCTCCCAGGCGTTCCAGCAACTTCAATGACTGCGCCACAGTCGCGGGCGGCGGTTGATCCAGCCACGGGAAACGGCCAATCTCTTTTTCCCCCAAGCACATCAATTGCAGTGTAGCCCCAGCGAGATCCACGCGGCGAATCTCCGGTTCAGTTTCAGCGGTGCGTTGACGATGCGACGCCTCGCTCCACAATCGCAAGCAAATGCCAGGTTGCGTTCGTCCCGCGCGTCCGGCACGCTGGTCGGCAGAGGCTTGCGAGATGGGCGTCAATCGCAAGCGATCCAAACCGACGCGCGCGTCAAACTGCTGCATCCGCGCCAGGCCGGTGTCGATGACGCCGGTGACGCCTTCGACCGTGACCGATGTTTCCGCCACGTTGGTCGCCAGCACCACTTTGCGGCGCGGGCCCGGCAGCAAAGCCACGTCTTGTTGTTCCGCCGGTAAATCACCGTGCAGTGGCAAGATCGCAAGATCAAGTTCGGTCACCAGTGATTCCAGGTGATGAGCCGTCTGGCGAATCTCCTGCAAACCCGGCAAAAATACCAGCAAATCGCCAGGCGTGCGGTCGAGCATCTGGACTGTCGCCGCGGCGACGGCAATCGGCCACGGCTGTGATGTTGGTTTGGCGTCGTAAACAATCTCCACCGGAAATTGTCGGCCAGCGCTGACCATAACGAGGCATCCGCCAAGGAAATTCGAGATTTTCTCGGTCGCCAGCGTGGCCGACATCACGACGATGCGCAGTTCAGGCCGCACCGTTTGCTGCATCAGGCGAACCATGCCGAGCAACAGGTCGCTTTCCAGGCCGCGTTCGTGAAACTCGTCAAAGATCACCGTGCCAGTCGATTCGAGGAAGGGATCGTTGTGCAGTGTTTGCAGCAAAATCCCGGGGGTCACGACCAGAATGCGCGTTTGTTTGCCGCGGCAACGATCAAATCGTACATGGTAGCCGATCTCCTCACCGAGTTTTGTGCCGCGTTCCTTTGACATCCAGCGAGCAGCTGCGCGAGCCGCCAAGCGGCGTGGTTCAATCATGACGATCGTGCCGGGCAAACCACTGTCAAGCAAGGCGGGTGGCACGCGCGTGGTTTTGCCGGCGCCGGTGGGGGCTTGCAAAACCACAGCGTTGTGCTGCCGCAAGGCATTGGTCAGCTGTGACAGCACGATGTCGATGGGCAAAGAGTGCATGCGGGATATATGGCGAAGGCCCACGCGGAAAGCAAGGGAGGTGCTGGTGAAATGTCGGCTGCGCATGTCGTCGTTTTTTGATTGCATACCTCAGACGTGCCGTCTATAAGGAATGACAACGACGAGCGCAGGTGTGCGCTGCTGCTGTCGGCTTTCGCCAGATTCGAGCAATTCTTCGGAGGATTCGATAATGAAGCGGTTATTGGTCACGGTCGCGCTGACGCTTTTGGTGTGGGGAACGAGCCTGGCTGTTGCCCAGGACGCGGGCAAAAAAGAGGCCCAACCGGAAAAAGGCAAGGTAGGCGTGCTCATCAACGAGCCCAAGGCGTTCAAGGGTTACACGTTGATTTACCCCATGAATTCCAAGGACACCCACCTCATCGACATGGAAGGCCGGGTGGTGAAGACCTGGAAAGGGGCGGCCGATCCGGCTCACAGCGCTTACCTCTTGCCCAACGGCAACCTGTTGCGGCCGTGCAAGATTGTCGGCAAAACCGCTTTCGGCGGCGCTCCCGGCGCGGGCGGACGCATCCAGGAGTTCAACTGGGAAGGCGAAGTCATCTGGGATTACACGCTGGCCGACGAAAAGTTACAGCAGCACCACGATGTTCTTAAGATGCCCAATGGCAACGTAATGATCGTGTCGTGGGACAAGAAGACCGCTAGCGAAGCCGGTGCCGCGGGCCGCAA
>DASRAT010000149.1:0-2085 GCA_035638015.1 Gemmataceae bacterium
CTTGGATCGGGGCCGCCCGCTAGATAGGCGCGTGCCAAATGGGCCATGTGGCGGTCGTACTGACATTGGCTGTGCGAATGGACGCTATAGCGGCCAGCGTGCCTGCGGAGGTCGCCGTCGAACGCGGGGCTGATGTGGTACAGCTCGTGAAACAGGGTGACGAGCTTGTCGTCAAAATCCTGGTCCAGGAAACGGGGCAGGCAAAAAGTGACCAGGTACAAGAATTCGGTGGCGCCGAGGAAGTAGCGCTGCAGCTGAAAGGTTACGCCCCTCCAGGGCCGCGTCAATTGACCGCGCGGGAAGCGCAGCGGCGTGACGCGCGCTTGCAGGCCGTGCACACGGCTATTGCGTGCCTGGGTGACGCCAAAGAGCAATCGGGAAACGTCAATGTGGCATAACTCGTCGCAGCGCTGGACGACGTCGGCAGCCAAACGTTGAATATGAGCGGTGAAATCGAAGGGTTGGCCAGGCTCGCCGGTGTGCAGCCAGGGCGGCGACTCCAGGCCCAGCGCCGGCGATGCACCGGACTTGCGTGGCCGAATCACGCCCATCGGCAAGGGCGCTTCAGGCTCTCCCCAGCGGTAAACCAACGGCTGAGGGGCGATCCTCTGTTGATTCTCGAGCAGTTCCATGATCCGCACGCCGTGACTCCGCAAACGGCCTAACTCATTTACCTTGCCCGATCATCCAAGGAGCGAGGCTGCGCGTCAAGCATGTTTCTGGGAGGATTTGATTTGTCGCCGACGATCACCACGGCGGTCCGAGCGTTCGCGTCGGTGTCGTGGGCCACATCGGCCATGGGAACGCGGGCCGTGTCGCCAAGGGGACGGGAGCAGTTGGACTGAGCCGTCCCTCGGGCACGGTATGCGAAATTGCAGGTTTGATTGCTGGAGCGGGATTGGCACTGACCGTTTCCGCCAGCAAGCGGTAGACCTGATCGATGACTTGCGACTCGGTGAAGCTGGCCAAAGTCTCTTTGTAATAGGCGGCGAGTTGGACGCCGGCATTCGCTTCGTTGGCGTCTGCAGGAGCTGGCTTGTTGGCCTGGTCGACCATCCGGCAAACGCAAACCTCCAGTGCCTGTGTTGCCGCCGCTTTAACGCGGCCCGACCATTCTTCGATTCCGCCATCGGCCGTGCCACCAGAGGCGGCGAAGAACAAGGCAACGAGCGTTTTTTTGGTGCACCATTGCCCTTTGCCTAACGCCACAGCCGCGTCATAGCGCCATTGCTCGGCAGCGTCAAAACGCAAGCAGTTGATGAACGCGTCTTCGGTCTCAGGCCGGACGGCTCTAGGTGTTGGGACCCCGGGGATAGTAACGGGAGGAGGCTGGGTTGTTTCGTCGCCGATGATGCGCCATGGGGTTTGGGCGCCGGCTGCCCGGGTAAGCGACAGGAGCAATGCGGCCGTTAAGAATGCTCGTGCTTTCATGATTGGAGCCTGAGATGGGGAATGCCTGGGGACTGCCTTCGATTTTATCGGCAATGCAGAATAGCGGACTTTAGCGATTCTTCGGAGGATAGCGATTTTGGGGGACGTGATTGGACAGCTTTGAAGGCCCTGCGTCAAAGCAATGGGAATCAAGAATTATCCCAAAGTCACCAAGTTAAGAGGCTTTCCAAACCACGGACAATTAGCCAACCGAGGGCACCGGATACGACTGTCGAAACCAAAATCGGCGGCCAACGACCGTGTTTTGCCCCTAACACCTCCATCATCGTGAGTCCGCATGGAAAGCCGGCCATGACCCCTACTAATCCCACAAAAAGGACGCATCCAAGCACAAAAACTCCAAGGTGCTTAATGATGTGTGCCATGTCGTCGTAAAAAATGGTTACATAAAAAAAGCAAACAGCGTTACCACTCAGAAAACCCATTACGACCATACCAAGCAGAGTTGGGCCAACGCCAGTGGGTTTACAATCTGCATCTGTCATCTTCTGTAACTCCAAATCAGCCATGGGACGATGTCAACGGTCTGCACTGAGTATTCCAAACGCGGCCCCCGGTGGAGGAATTTGTCAACTTCGGCATCTTAACCAATTGGCAATGACGGCGTAAAGTGGCGAATCGCGTTAAGCCAAT
>DASRAT010000150.1:0-3651 GCA_035638015.1 Gemmataceae bacterium
CAACGACATCCTCGATTTTTCCAAGATCGAGGCCGGCAAGCTGGAGCTTGACCCCATCCCCTTCGATCTACGCGACTGCGTGGGGGACGTTGTCAAAGTCCTCGGCTACCGCGCCGAGCAAAAAGGGCTGGAACTGGCTTGCGACGTGGATGCCGATGTGCCCAACGCATTAATCGGTGACGCCGGCCGGCTCCGCCAGGTCTTGGTGAACCTTCTCGGCAATGCCGTCAAATTCACGGACCGCGGCGAGATCGTCGTGCACGTGGAAGTGGAAACGGTCGACAAGGAAGGCGCTTGCTTGCACTTCGCCGTCCGAGATACCGGCATTGGCATTCCCGCAGACAAACACGCGTCCATTTTCGAGGCGTTCACCCAGGCCGACAATTCGACCACGCGCCAATTCGGGGGCACCGGGCTTGGCCTGTCCATCTGCGTGCAATTGGTGCGGTTGATGGGCGGACGGATGTGGCTTGAAAGCGAGCCTGGCAAAGGCAGCACATTCCATTTCATTGCCCATGTTGGCCGCCAGCGCGGTCCGGCGGCTCGGCCCATGTCGATCAAGCCCTCCACATTACGAAACTTGGCGGCGTTGATCGTGGACGACAACGCCACCAACCGCCGTATCCTGCACGACCTGCTCAACAACTGGGGAATGAAGCCCACGGCGGTCGACGGCGGATCGGCGGGATTGATAGCAATGAACAAGGCCGCGGAGGCAGGTGAGCCATTTTCGTTGATACTCCTTGATGCCATGATGCCGCAAATGGACGGCTTTACCTTCGTGGACCACGTCAAAGCCGATCCCCGATTCGCCGGCACGACCATCTTGTTGTTGTCTTCGGCGTGTCAACGCGGCGACGCCCAGCGCTGCCGTGAAAACGGCATTGCCGCCTATCTTTCCAAGCCCATCAAGCAATCCGACCTGCTCGACGCCATCCTCATGACCTTGTTCACCCCGGCGCGGACTGAAGTGCAGCCGCCGTTGGTGACGCGGCACAGCGTTCGCGAACAGCGTGGCCTCAAGGTGCTATTGGCCGAGGACAATATCGTAAATCAGAAAGTAGCGGTCAGCCTGATGCAACGCAATGGCCATCTAGTGCAGGTGGCCTGCAACGGCCAGGAAGCCGTCGACGCCTGGCACAAAGACGTTTTTGACTTGATCCTCATGGATGTGCAAATGCCGGTTTTAGACGGTTTGTCGGCGACGGCCGTCATTCGCAGGGCGGAATTGGCCACCGGACACCACGTGCCAATTATCGGGGTGACCGCCCATGCGCTGACCGGCGACCGGGAGCGGTTTCTACAAGCAGGCATGGACGGCTATGTGTCCAAACCCATCCGCCCCGAGTTGTTGTGGAAAGAAGTGCTGCGGTTGGTGCCAGAGCCGGAGGATGCCGAGGCTTCCTCCTCGCCCATGGATTCCAGCGTCGTTGCCGTGAAGCAGTATTCGCAGACGGCCGAGGCTCTCAACCGGGATCAACTGTATGAGCAATTCGCCGGCGATCAGGACAGCCTACGCGAAATCATCGCCATTGCCCCAACAGAATGCGACCGCTTGTTGCGAGAGATTCATGCCGCCTTGGAGCGGGGCAATGCCGAGGATTTGGAACGCGCGGCCCACTCCCTTAAAGGGACCGTCGGCAGCATCGCCGCGCGCACCGCTCATGCTTGCGCGGCACGTTTGGAACAGTTAGCCCGCCAGAACAATCTCGGAGATGCGGCGTCAACGGCCGTGGAGTTGGACAAACACATTCAACTCCTCCAAGTGGCGCTGGCAACCTTGAGCGAAGAACTTGGCGCGGCGGCCGTTGCAGTGCCGTAATTATGACGTAAAGCGCGTGCCATGCGTGCTTTCAAGGTGCATCCAGCACGTGGCGCACCATTTCCGCCAAAACGTCCGGACTAAACGGTTTTTGCAGGAAAGGCATTTCAGCTTCCAGGATGCCGTGGCGGACGACGGCGTCATCGGTGTAGCCGGACATATAAAGCACTTTCAGCGCGGGCCGCAGTTGCTTCAGTCGCGCGGCCAATTCGCGCCCGCTAATGCTTGGCATGACCACGTCCGTGAGCAAGATGTGAACGGGATCCTTGTTTTGCTCGCAAATCAGCAAGGCCTCGCCGCCATGGCGGGCTTCCAATACTTTGTAGCCCTTTCCCTGCAACACCAACCGCGCAAGCGTGCGGACGCCTTCTTCATCTTCCACCAGCAAAACGGTTTCACTACCCCTCGCCGCGGACTTGAATCCGACTTGGGACTTGCTAGTCTGTACGGCATCCTCGACGCGTGGCAGATAGATCTTGAATGTGGTGCCGATTCCGAGTTCGCTGTAAACGCTGATGTGGCCGCCGCTCTGCTTGACGATGCCGTAAACAGTGGCCAATCCTAGACCAGTGCCTTTTTCCGGGCCTTTGGTGGTGAAAAAAGGCTCAAAGACGCGCACTTTGGTGGCATTGTCCATGCCGGCGCCTGTGTCGCTGATGGTCAACCTCACATGTTCGCCAGGATGCGCTTCAGTATTGGCGCCGACATAAGCACCATCCAGCACCACGTTCGCAGTTTCCAGCGTGAGCTTTCCGCCTTTGGGCATGGCGTCTCGAGCATTGATGACGATGTTCATGATGACCTGTTCCATTTGGCCAGGGTCCACCTTGACTCGCCACAAGTCCGGGGCGGGACAGACCGTCATGCTCACATCTTCGCCGATAAGCCGGCCAAGCATTTTTTCCATCTCGATCAGCAGCGTGTTGAAATCTAGCAGGACCGGCACCAGCACTTGTTTGCGGCTGAATGCCAGCAGTTGGCGCGTGAGCCGAGCCGCGCGGTCACCCGCTTTTTTGATCTCTTCCATTGGGCCGCGCAGCGGATCACCCTGGCGAAGGTTGCCGAGAAGGATTTCACCATAACCGTTGATAACTGTCAGCAGGTTGTTGAAATCGTGAGCCACGCCGCCTGCCAATTTGCCCACGGCCTCCATTTTTTGCGCTTGGCGGAATTGCTCTTCCAACAGTTTGCGGTCGGTGATGTCGGCGAGAAAGCAAAGGACGGCCATAATGGTGTTCTTAGCATCCCTTAGCGGCGTGGTCCACAAACTCACGTCCACGCGAGATCCATCTTTGCGGATCCGCGAAACTTCCAGTGCCGAGTGCCACGCGCCTTGCAATTCGCTTGCAAACCTTTTTTGAAATGCCTCGCGCTGATCGCTGGGGACTATGGGCAGTGGTTGCCCCAGGACTTCTGCCGCGGTCCATCCAAAAATCCGTTCAGCGGCAGTGTTCCACGTTAAGACGCGGCCATGGCAATCAAGACTGGTGATCGCCAGCGGCGACGCCCGAACCAATAATTCGAGTTGCTCATTGGCTCCGCGTAGAGAGTCCTGCACGCGCTGGCGTTCGATGAATTGGCCGATTTGACTGCCAATGGCTGTCATCATCTCTACCAGGTCCTTATCGGGTTGGCGAAGCTCACGGCTGAAGAAATCAAGCACGCCCACGATTTCGCCGCCTAGCACAATGGGAAAAGCAAAAGCGCCGTGCAAGCCAGCCTTGCTGGCAATGCCTTGCCTGGGAAAGTTACCGTCTTCGAGGACATTCAAAACGCAATCCGCTTGGCCATTGGCCCAGACGCGCCCGGGCAGGCCGATTCCGTGCGCG
>DASRAT010000151.1:0-7355 GCA_035638015.1 Gemmataceae bacterium
GTCATGCAAGTACCGCTCGATGTCCTGAGCCAACGCGTTGGCTGATTCGTAGCGGCGATTGCGATCCTTCTCCAGGGTCTTCATCACGATCCAGTCCAGTTCGCCGCGAAGCTGCCCGCTTAGCTTCTTCGGTTCCAAACACCGGTTCGCCGCGATCGAGGGCAATTCGTCCGTGGTGCTCAACCGAGCGCTGGGCCTGGGCGACTCCTCCTCGCGAATGAGCCGCAACACTTCGAGAAACGCGACGGCTTGGAAGCGCTTCCGCTCCAGGGGTGTCGTGCCAGTAAGCAACTCGTACAGCAACACACCAAGCGAATAGATGTCGCTGCGCGTGTCGATGTCGAGCTGGTTCAGCTCCGCCTGTTCGGGGCTCATGTATTCAAGAGTGCCGATTACCTGCCCCAGTTCGGTGAACAAGGTTTTCTCGGTAAGCCTGGGACCGGTTGCCTTGGCTACGCCGAAGTCGATGACCTTGGGCACAGGTTTGCCATCGTAGGGGCAGATCATGACGTTGGACGGCTTGAGGTCGCGGTGGATGATGCCCTTTTGATGAGCGTGCTGGACGGCCTGACAGACTGGCCCAAACAACTCCAGGCGCTGTTGTGGCGTCAGGCGATGCTCGTCGCAGTAGCGCGTGATTGGCGCCCCCTTGACCAGTTCCATGACGAAATAAGGCCGGCCCGAATCCGTTGTGCCTGCGTCGAGCACCTTGGCGATGTTGGGGTGATCCATCAAGGCAAGGGCCTGCCGCTCGGCCTCGAAACGAGCAATTACCTGCTTGGAGTCCATTCCGGATTTGATGAGCTTCAACGCCACCTTGCGCTGCACTGGCTGCGTCTGTTCGGCCATGAAGACGGCGCCCATGCCGCCCTCGCCAATTTGCTGGAGGAGCTTGTATGGGCCGATTTTGCTCCCGGACTGTTCTGTCCTGCATTGTTCATTGAGAGTCAAAGCGGGCTTGTCGGGCAAATCCAGCAGATCGTCGGATTGTTTGTCGGCGTCCAGAAGAGCTTCCACCGCCGCCCGCAGCTGGTGGTCGTCGCCGCAAACCCCGTCCAGGAACGCTAAGCGGTCCGCGGCGGTAGGGATTTCGAGAGCTTGCAAAAAGATCGATTCTTCAGGCAATGTAGGCTCAGCCATGATGCATTCCCAGCATGAGGGCAGCTTGTCGCCGTGCCGCGTCGCAAACCAATGCGACATCTGGGCGAAAAAGCGGCCAAGTTTTTTTGCAGAAATATTGCCGAACGAGTTGTCAGGGCTTGGGATCGTCCAGCGACGCCATCTCGCGGCGCAGCCATGCCCGCGCATAAACCCAGAGCCGACGCGCGGTGCGCGGCGAAACGCCCACCACTGGGGCGGCCTCATCGACAGTGAGGCCAGAGAAGAAACGTAGTTTCACCAGTTCAGCGGCCTGGGACCGAACGGCTGACAACCGCGTTAGCGCCTCGTCGAGGTCTAGGATTTGATCCTCTGCGGGGCCGGCCGCGACTTCGTCGCCGAGCAGGTCCACGCGTTTTAGCCCGCCGCCATGGCGTTCACGCCCCTTGCGACGAGCCTTTTCGACGAGGATGCGTCTCATGGCCTCGGCGGCGGCGGCGAAGAAGTGGCCGCGCGAATCCCAAGGCTGCCCGCAATTCACGTCCACCAATCGGACATACACCTCATGGACCAGCGCGGTTGGTTGAAGTGTCTGGCCGGGCTTTTCCTCGGCCAGCCGTTGCGCCGCCAGCTTGCGCAACTCGTCGTAAACCAGTGGCAAGAGTTGCTCGGCGGCGCGCGGATCGCCCTGTTCGATAGCGGACAATAAATGGGGAACTTCATTCATTGGCGAAACCCGAAAAGCTCCAAGCTATCATCGCACTACCCTGTCAGCAATCCCGAAACGTGAGATGCGCATAATTGTTGGCCAGAGACAGTGCAACGGTGATGCCACCCAGGAGCGAATCGTTGGCGGTGGCCCCGTCAAGCATCTTGGCCAAGGCCGCGCGGCGGCCGTCATAATCCAGCGGGCAATCAGGCAGGTCGAATGCGAAGAAAGTGTCCCAGGCGGGCACCCACTCCCCATCAAGCGTGTGCGGAATCCCGGCATGTATCTGAGTCAAGCGATCCGCACCCTTGCTGGAAGTGAGCAGGCCGCCATGCCGGCGGATACCACGGAAGAGTTATCGCTTGCATTGTAAGACCTCAAAAGAGTCCGCACCCCGACGTATTGTTGCCATTGTTTCCAGCGTCCGGCGGGTGCGGACAGGATCACTACTTGGCCGCCATCGCCACGACTTGCTTGACGCCCGCGGCGTGCAAGACAGACCTGGTCTCGGCCGGCAGTTGGGAACTCGTCTCGGTAAACGCCTTGGTCGGGGTCAGCGACTGCTCGACCTCAAACAACGCGGCAAAGTTCTCGGCCCCTATCGACTCGGCCAGGGTAAGGACCATCTGCTCCAGGCGGGTGGGGTCCTCGGCGACTTCCTTCTTGACCTTCAGTGACACCGAGCGCTTGAAGAAGCGTTCAAAGTCCTCGTTGACTGCGTCCCGTAACGCAGCTTCGCGGTCAAGCGGCAGCTTGATGTAACGGTGCTGCAAGGAGACGCGAACCGTCCCAGCAGGGGTGATGATTTCCACGGACGATTCGTGGGGCCCGGCGGCGGGCACAGGCCTCCTCGTGCCAGGGAATGATGACCCCCAGGATCGTATCGCGGAGCAGGGCCAGCTCGCGTTCAATCTCCTCGGCCTGACGGCCGAGGGCTAGCCACTTGGCAGCAGCCTGTGTATCCGCGCCGTTGTAAATCAGGTGGTTGTTGCTCTTGGCGGATTTCTTGGTGGCAGCACCCAGGAGGGCCTCCACTGAAAGTGGTGCCGGTTGGTCCAGTGGCTTGGCCGGCTTGAAGATAGACAGAGCTGACATTACGAGGCTCCTTAAAAACAACACATGCATGAGGTGCAATCTGCTTGCTTGGTCTGGATTTCGGGATTATCTTTGTTTCCATCACGCAGGTCACCCGCATCTTCAGCGCCATCGAGCACGGTGACGCAAACGCTGTCAGTCAGTTGCTGGCCTTGGTCCATGCCGAGATTGCCCCGTCCGCACATGCCCCTGGCTGGAAACGCTTGCAATTTCTTTTTTTTCTGCGAATTTCCATGTCAATCCCGTTCGCATTGTGCAGGTGGGTGGTGGAGGGAGACTTTATGCCAGAGCTCCAGGCCGATTCGGCCGAAACGCGGTGTTTGCTCGAACGCGGCCGCGCCGGTGACCAGGCGGCGTTTGATGAGCTGTTTAGACGCCACCGCGGTTTCGTGCGCCAGGTCATTGACCTGCGCCTTGACGACCGACTGCGGGCGCGTATCGATGCCTCGGACGTTGTGCAGGAGACCCACATGGAAGCCTTTCGCCGCTTGGATGATTATCTGAAGCGTCAACCGATGCCGTTTCGGCTTTGGCTGCGCAAAACCGCTTGCGAACGGCTGTTGATGGCCCAGCGCCGGCACCTCGGCGCCAAGCGGCGTTCGGTGCGGCGCGAAGTGCCGATTTCGGAAAACTCGTCCTTTCATCTGGCGGCGCCGTTTTTGGCCAAGGGTTCGACGCCCAGCCACCACATCGGGCGGCGCGAGTTGGTGCAGATTGTGCGCCAGGCGATTGGGCGACTCGCCGATGCCGACCGGGAGATCTTGATCATGCGCAACCTTGAACAGCTCTCCAACCAGGAAGTGGCAGCGGCGCTGGAGATCGAGCCGGTGGCCGCCAGTCAGCGTTATGGCCGCGCCTTGCTGAAGCTGCGGCAAGTTCTTGGTGAACACAACTTGCTGGAGTCTGGATCATGAACGACAGCCTCACGCAGGACCAGGCGGCGATGGAAGCCCTGCTGGGCCGTATCGCCGATGAATTCACGGAGCGGCTCAACCGGGGCGAAACGCCGCGCATTGAGGAGTATGCCCTGCGGCACCCGCAAATCGCCCCCATTTTGCGTCAGGTATTGCCGTCCTTGCAACTGATGCGAGCGCCTGATGCACCCCAAAAGGAAGACGACTCCGCAGCCGGCTCTGTGAAAGCGCTCGGCGATTTTCGCATTGAGCGTGAAATCGGCCGCGGCGGCATGGGCATCGTTTACGAGGCCACGCAGCTTTCGCTGGGCCGCAAGGTGGCTCTCAAGGTGCTGCCGTTCGCGGCCACGCTCGACCCGCGCCATTTGCAGCGCTTTCAAAACGAAGCCCGGGCGGCCGCGTCGCTCGAGCATCCCAACATTGTGCCGGTCTACGGCGTCGGCTGCGAACGCGGCGTGCACTACTACGCCATGCGCTTCATCGAAGGCCAACCGCTCGATCACCTACTGGACAAGGAACGCCAAGAGAAACGCGCCGACGCCAAGCCGACGCCCAACAACGAAACCCGCGCCCAGGCCAGTACGCTTCAATCCAGGGGCAACAACCGCGGTTTTTTCCTCGGCGTCGCCAGGCTCGCCCTGCAGGCCGCCGAAGCCCTGGAGCAGGCGCACCAGTGCGGCATCATTCACCGCGACATCAAGCCGGGCAATTTGCTCGTCGATGCGCAGGCCCATCTGTGGGTGGCAGACTTCGGCCTTGCCCAAATTCAATCGGACACCCGCGTGACCATGACCGGCGACCTGGTCGGTACGCTGCGTTACATGAGCCCCGAGCAAGCGCTGGCCAAACGCGTGGTCATCGACCATCGCACCGACATCTATTCGCTGGGGGCGACTTTTTACGAAGTTTTGACGCTCACGCCTGCCTTTGCCGGTCAGGACCGCCAGGAGCTTTTGCGGCAGATCGCCTTTGAAGAGCCGGCGCCGCTGCGCAAGCTCAATCGATCGATTCCGGTCGAGCTGGAGGCGATCATTCTGAAAGCGCTGGAAAAGAATCCGCAGGAACGTTATGCAACTGCCAAGGATATGGCGGCGGATTTGCAGCGCTATTTGAACGACGAGCCAACGCTGGCGCGCCGGCCGAATTTGTGGCAGCGAACGCGCAAGTGGGGTCGGCGGCATACGGCGGCGGTGCGGGCGACGACGGTTGCATTGATTCTGGTCCTGGCCGTTGTCGGAGGGGCAGCGGGTTGGATACTACGCGACCGCTCTGAGCGACAGATTGAAACCGAGCGAGCAGTGCATGGCGCACTGGAGGAAGCGCGGCGGTTGCAGAACGACCGCAAGCTGCCCGACGCCCTGGCCAAGGTGAAACAGGCGCAAGCCATCCTGGCTGGCGGCGCGGGCACGACAGAACTTGTGCAGCGCGTGCAGGAACGGTTGACTGACTTAATGATCATTGCCGACCTGGAAGAAATCCGCAGCCACCGCGCGGACGCAACGGACCGAGATAGTTTCGCCGCAGCCGATCGGAAATACACCAATGCCTTTAACGCGCTGGGCGTCGATGTGGCAGCTTTGACGTTGGAGGAAGCGGCCAAACGGATTCGGCAACGCACCGTTGCTATCGAATTGGCAGCCGCCCTGGACGATTGGTCTATGATCGTGAAGAGGGCAACAGTAAAGGACGAGACACGACGAAAGCGGCTGATCGCACTGGCGCAGGCGGTGGACCCCGACCCGTTGCGGACCCAGGTCCGGGATGCACTGGAAAAAAATGATGGTGGAGCTCTCAAGATTCTGCTGGCCAAGGTCGAGGGCGCCGAACTGCCTCCTGCCACCGCTGTCGCTTTTGCAGCGGTGCTGGAAGCGACTGACGGCAAGGCCGAGGCGGTCCAACTGCTGCAACACGCCCGACGTCGCCACGTCGCCGATTTCTGGATCAATTTTCACCTGGCTCTTAGTTTCGCGACAAGTAAGTCTCCCAACTATGATGAGGCCATCCGCTATTTCACCGCCGCATTGACGATTCGTCCAACGTGCGCAGGGGCGCATTTTAACCTTGGCGTTGCGCTTCAACTCAAGCACCGGTTGGACGAAGCCCTCGCCGCTTATCGCGAGGTCATTCGACTTGAACCGAATAACGCGGGAGCTTACCTCGGCGTCAGCAATGTACTTCGGGGCAAAAAGGAGTGGGGCGAAGCCATCGCCGCTCTCAAGGAAGCCATTCGTCTGAAGGAAGCCAGGTACGTGGAGCAGAAATTCCCAGTGATGCATCATGAGCTTGCTTGGCTCTACTACGAAAAAGGTTCCTTTGACGATGCCATCGCTGCTAGCCGCCGGGCGGTGAGCATGAATCCGAATTATTGGCAGTCCTATCAGCTGATGGGTTTGGCTTTCAGAGCCAGCGGTCGGCCGACCGATGCGGTTGATCCTCTCCGAGTAGCGATCCAGCTTGCGCCGGATGAAGCAGATGCCTATGCCGCACTTGGCCAGACACTCCAAGACCTCGGTCAACTTGATGAATCCATCCTTAGATATCGGGAAGCAATTCAGCTTAAGCCGAACGATGCAGGGTCATACAGCAAGTTGGCTCGCTTATTGGCTAACTCGGCGGATCAATCGTTGCGTAATCCACCAGAAGCCCTGAAGCTTGCCGAAAAAGCCGTGGAATTGTCTCCAAAGAGCGGTGGGAATTGGAACACAAAAGGCATGGCGCTTTACCGCACGGCAGACTATGCTGGCGCCCTCAAGGCTTTTAGTAAAGCCATTGAACTGGAAGGCAAAGGCGGCAACAGCCGCAGCTTTTTCTGGCTGGCCATGACGCACTGGCAACTCGACGACAAGGTTCAGGCCCGAATTTGGTTTTACAAGGGCGTGCAATGGATGGAGAGTAATTCTCCTAACAATGCCGAATTCCAAAGTTACCGCGCCGAGGCCGCGGCTCTGCTGGGATTGACCGAAGCAAGCGACAAAAAGTAACCGCCGCACATTTAGCTTACCTGCCTGGGCATCGCACGGTAACGTCCCAGGCGGCGTAACCAGACAGGATTCAAAAAATCAGATTCTCATGTCAATCGCGTAATCAAACCGCAGGTAACTGAATAGCGAAGATTCACTGGTAGCAAGAAAGACGACTGGTGCGATTCGCCGCGTTGTTAAACGTGCACCGGCCCGACCAAACCCCGGCGCTCGGTCTGCGCGCCGAAAGAGGTTTCCGCCACCAAACAGCAGCCCGTGTCAAGGAGCAAATCATGAAGTCCCTTCTTACCACGTTGTTTCGGTATATGCGGTTTTCCCAGGGCAGTCGCAGAAGGAAAGCAGGCGCCAGCCGCGCTAACCAACGAACGCGGCCCTGGCTGGAAGCGCTGGAAGACCGCATGGTGCCGTCGACACTGTCCATTGCTGATGTCACAGTGCGCGAAGGCCCGACCACGCTGGATGTGCTCGACCCTGCTGGTGCCACTGCGTTGAACCTCGACCACCCTCGCAACATCGTCTTCAACGACATGCCAGGCTCATCTCATTATCACGACTTGT
>DASRAT010000152.1:0-4173 GCA_035638015.1 Gemmataceae bacterium
ACGTCAGCGCCTTGAGGGCATCGATGGCCGACGAAGCTGCGCCCAATGCAAGGAACATGGCAAGACTCCAACAGCGCCGCACCGGTCGCGGCCGATAGCTCGTGCACATTCATCAGCAAGCGCCGTGCCATGACGAAAAACCCAATAAAACCAGACTTTCCCGCGTCCTTCCGATCCCGCGAACCCGGCAATAGCTGCCCGCTCCGGCAGATTCTTCCTGCCCACAGGACAGCCTGGCGGTCGGATTGCCCCCGGCCGCCCTGCATGTTACGCGGGGCCGTTCCGCCCTTTGAGAGTTTTGGGAAAGCGCACATGTCTCAGCAATTTGCGTCGCGTCCCCTGGTCATCGCGCCGTCGATCCTGGCGGCGGATTTCGCCAAGCTCGGCGAAGAAGTCCGTGCGGTGGACGCGGCGGGCGCCGACTGGATCCATCTCGACGTGATGGACGGACATTTCGTGCCCAACATTTCCTACGGGCCCGATGTCATCAAGGCGATGCGCCCGCACACCAAGAAGATCTTCGACGCGCATCTGATGATCTCGCCCTGCGACCCCTACCTGTAGGCGTTTGCAAAAGCCGGCTGCGATCACATCACCGTCCATGCCGAGGCAGGGCCGCATCTGCATCGCTCGCTGCAGGCGATCCGCGCGCTCGGCAAGAAGGCCGGCGTCTCGCTCAATCCCGGCACACCGGCCAGCGCAATCGAATACGTCATCGACCTGATCGATCTGGTGCTGGTCATGTCGGTCAATCCCGGCTTCGGCGGCCAGGCCTTCATCAAGTCGGCGCTCGGCAAGGTCAGCGACATCAGGGCGATGACGGCGGGACGCCCGATCGACATCGAGGTCGATGGCGGCGTGGCGCCTGATGTTGCCGGACAGTTGGCCGCCGCCGGCGCGAATGCGCTTGTGGCGGGCTCCGCGGTCTTCAAGGGCGGCACGTTGGAGGCCTACAAGACCAATATTTCCGCGATCCGTCACGCGGCGGCGCTGGCGCGCGGCGAAGCGGTCTGACGCGGATTGCCCCTCCCGCGCCGTAGCGAGCGGGTAGCAAGGCCACACCAAGGGGCAGCGGGCGGTGGAACCTGAAAGCTCCACGCTCCGGCCACAAAGCGTCACGCATCTCGCCATAAAGACGGATCAGCATTGCGGCCTTTCATGGATGGGACGGAAATATGATCAAGGCCTACAGCGTCGCCGCGTTGCTCCTGGTACTCGTGCCCTCCTCCGCGCTCGCGCAGCGCGCAGGCGACACTGCACTTGGCGCCTTGGCCGGTGCCGTCGTGTTGGGCCCGGTCGGGGCCGTCGCCGGCGCGTTCGTCGGCTATACGGCCGGGCCTTCGATATCGCGCTCGTGGGGACTGGAAGGCCGGTCGTCGCGGCACCGCAGGCAGGTTTCGAGGGACAGCGTGCGGGGTGCCAGGGCGGAAGCAGTAGGCCCCGCATCCACCGGCCAGGCCGAGCGGAGCGGCCGCGTCACCAGTTATCCCGTACCGAACCCGCCACGCTCCAAAGCGCCGCCCGTCCAGACTCTCGAGTGAGCGCACGCGCTTGCCTCAATCTACCCAGGCCGGGAATCCATAAATCTGCCGGACGGACGACTTGCTTGAGTCCGCCATGCACCAATAGCGGCCAAAATCTGCAGCGCAGCTAAATGACGCGATGGGCCAAGAAGAGACGTCTCACCTGATCCGCTTGCTGGGCGGCAAGACCGATTTCGACAGTGTCGGGCTAGCTCGCTAATTCGCGGCTTTGTTGCTTGCCTGGCTGATCGACAGAACGTAAGCGGTGGCCTCCCAAATCTGCTTGTCGCTCAGTACCCCGCGCCACTCCGGCATGCGGATGCCGTTCCGCTCGCGTCCGTCCGCGATGGATGTGAACACGCCCTTGGCGTCGAGCGTGCGCTGCGCGAGATTGACGCCACCCCTGCCATCCTCCCCATGGCAATGCGCGCACTGCTTTTCCAGATATAACTCGTGACCGGCAGTGATCACTTTCGGATCCTTGAGATCAGGAATCTCTTCGGCGTGCAGCTTGGCAACGACCAAACCACTGACAAGAACCACGCCCGCCCAAACAACGGGAAACCGCATCGCTCACTCCCAATTGGCGGGGCGGCAGTTTCTCTGCCGCCCCGCGGCAACTACTTCGAAATCTTAAAGGCGATCAGCATTGAAGCTGCCGGCACGCTTTCAAGCTGTGGGAAGAGAGCCGGCAACAGGAGGGCTGCATAGGAACCCCATCCGCTTGGCACCAGGATGTACTGCTCCCCGTCAACCGCATACGTGACGATGCCACCACGCATTCCGGAGCCAGTGTTGAAACTCCACAGAACCTTCCCGGTCTCGGCGTCAAAGGCCTGAAGCTTACCCATGGGATCGCCGTTGAACACCAGACCGCCGGCGGTGGTGAGCACGCAGGAAAATCCCGGCACATCCATCGCATAGCTCCATTTCTGTTTGCCTGTGAAGGGATCATTAGCACTGAGCTGACCGGGCTTGCGGCCATCGGGCGCCATAACCATCCGGCCGAAATCGTTCGAACCAGTATTACCGGTGCCGTACTCCTTGGGGTCCACCTTCTGCGCGACCGGTTTCAGATAGGCGCAGAAATCGAGCACGTTGTTGTACCAGAGGCCGGTCTTCGGATTGTAGGCACCCGCATTCCAGCTTCGTGCGCCGAAAGTGGAGGGGCAGATCAGCGTCTCCTTGTTCATCGTGAGTTCGACACGGCCGATCAACTCGCCGGTCTTCGGATCGATGTTTTTCACGAAGTTCTTGAGGTCGCTAATCGGCCAGATGTTGTCGATGTTTCCGTTATTCTTATCGAGCACGAAAACATAGCCACTCTTGTTCATGTGGACGATGAGATCCTTGCCGTCCTTCGTGAATTGCAGAACTTCATATGGCGAATCGAAATCCCAGACATCGTGCGGGATTTCCTGCCGATGCCATTTCAACTTTCCGGTCTTTGCCTCCAACGCGACGACCGAGTCAGTGTAAAGATTGTCACCTTTGCGATCAGAAGCGTCAAAATCCTTGCCCGGATTGCCGGTACCGTAGAAGACGGTATCGGTCTTCGCGTCATAGTTGCCGGGCATCCACGCGCCGCCACCGCCATGCTTGCCGCTTTCACCCGGCCAGCTCTTCGGGTCTTCTTTGATGGTGTTGAATTCCCAAGCCTTATTTCCGGTGGCCGCTTCAACGCCATAGATCTTGCCTTGCGTCGCCAGTTCACCGGCAGTGGAACCGAAGGTTAAAATGTCGCCGGCGACGACAGGCGGCGAAGTGAAGTTGCAGCCATGGCAGTTGGCGAAGTCAGTCAGTTGCACCTGCCACTTTTCCTTGCCAGTCTTTTGGTCCAGAGCGATGCCGCGCCCGTCCACGGTGCCAATGAAGACCATGCCATGACCGACCGCGACGCCGCGGCTATAGGGTGCGAACAACACCTTCTTTGTCAGTGGATCGAGTCTTGGCTCATAGACCCAAATCTGCTGCCCTGTCTTGCCGTCCAGCGCCGCTACCCGATTTCCCGAAGTGATCGAATAGATAACGCCATCAATCACTATGGGCGTCTGTTGAATCCCCATGGTGATATTGCCGCCATGGGCGATCCACGCGACCGACAGCTTGCTCACGTTGTCCTTGTTGATTTGGTCGAGCGGGCTGTACCGCCACGCGTTGGCAGTGCGATTATATTGGGGCCAATTATTTGGATCTTCCGCGCCTGGATCCGCCGCGAACACGATGGTTGCCGTAGTCAGAAAACAAGCCAGTCCTAGGCTGCTCGCCAATGATGCTTTCATCGTTTCCTCCTCCATCTGTGACGACTTTCGTGCTCACGCCGTCTGGCATGAGTAAACGTCGTGCCATCACTGAAGTGCACTGATCATACGCGGATTAAGGGCAGCTTTTCGACGATCAGTTGAAGAGTGATGCGGCGTTGGGACAGTGTAGCTGTCGGATCACATCACTTGCGCCGGCTTAAGTTTGAGCTTGAATTCCGTAATGATACTCAGCTGCCGATAGTTCTAGAAGCGGCAGCGAAGGAAAGAAGATCGCAAAAGCTGATTCCGATCCTGCGCTCCGGCCCGCTTAGGCGCAATCAAGCACGCGTGCGCCGGCCGCATTGTCCGATGCCAAATTGCCAGTTCGCGGACTTCATCAACACAAT
>DASRAT010000153.1:0-3713 GCA_035638015.1 Gemmataceae bacterium
CTGGGAGCTGGAAAGGCGGACCGGAATCTGCTGCCCGGTGTCGGCCCCTTCACGCCGCCAGTCGATGTGAAAATCCAAATCCACCAATGGCACAAGGCTGGTCGGGCTGTTGAGCACGGCGCCCGCCAAGAGTCCGCGACACTGCGTTGTCACGAAGGTCTGACAAGAAACCGTCTGCTCACTCAGCCGAACGGCCAGAGTGGCGTTCTGCAAACGTAGTTTTGCCAGAAACTCGCCGCGCTGCAGCACGGTCAACGTCACCTCGCTCAAGCGATGATGTCGCCAAATGACTTCGGCATTGGTGGTTTGTTCTGGGGGAGGCAGGCGAAAGAAAAGGTGATAACGGCCCTGCGATTCCTCGCGGCGAAGGGTGTCAAGCGGGATCGGCTCGCGGCCGGGAAGGCGCAGAATAAACTCTTCCTTGCGGCGGACGGCCGCGCCCGGCACCTTGGCCAGGCACTCGACGATGACCGCGTCGGCGTTCCAGGGGATCGGCTGGTTGTCGATGACCAGTCCGGCTTTTTCGTAGCTGACGTGCATGGCCTGGGCCTTGGTTCCGCTGGGAGAGGAGGGCCACAGTTCAGTCGTTGCCAAGTCGCGCCAGCGCGCTGTCCAGGGCCACATCGAGTTCCTCCGGCGATGCCCCCGCGAAATCCGCCGGGGCGTGGCAAACCAAACAACTGTCCAGCCGCGGTATGCGAAACTTGTGCGGCTTGTATGGTTCATCAAAAACATCCGGCACGCGCTGGAGCGTCAGCAAAAGACTATTGAAACCCGGCGCGTAGTCCGCGCCTTGCATCAACAAGTCAAGCGTCACCAAGGCATGCAGCGAAGCGATGGCGTGAATCGACGCCATGCCGGCCGGGATGGTGGTTTCGTATACCGGCCCGCCAGGCTGTGAATAATCGGGGGCCTTCGGTTTGTCCACCGTCACCGAGCGCTTTAAGTGGCTGGCCACACAGCCGTAACACGGGCCGCCGGGCACGAACCAATGCACGAAGCCACCAATGCCGCCGCTGAGGACTTCGCCAAGCGTCCACGGTTTACCCGCGGCTCGCATTAGCGCATCCCAGTGATACTTGGCCGGCTCGTTGTCGACGGCACATACGCCGATGTCCGCCGTCCGGGCCGCGCCCTCAATTTCCGACTGAACCTTGGGATCGAGCAGATCGCAAATCAGCAATTGCACTTCCAGGTCAGGGCGCCGCTGTTTCAACCAGGTCGCCGCCAATTCGGCTTTGGGTTCGCCGACGTCGTCATGCGGAAAAAGGTGACGCTCCACGTTATGCGGTTTGTAAATGTCGGGTTCGATGAGCGTCAGACGGGTAATGCGCGGATCGCGGCAGAGCATGTCCAGCACCGGCATGCCGCCGCTGCCTGCGCCGACTTGGATGACGTGAACCATAGCAAAACTCCCGTCGAACGAGCGGCGGGGTTCATCCCCGCCGGGGCAAGCCCGGCGGCTCGTCATTAGCCGGCTTCGGGCAGCGGCCAGTCGCCGCTGTTGCGCCACACTTCGTAACACGCCAACCAGCGCCACGCGGCTTGCACCGCGAATATGCAGGTAAATTTGGCAGGATCCCAGCGGTTCGTTTGTCGCGTACTGCCTTGCCGCCACAGGCACATCGTTTGCCCTTCGAGCAGGTGCGGACAATACTCCAGCGGCGTGATCACGCGCGTCTCGGGAGGCACCGTCGGGTAACTCGCCACCAGACGTGTTTCCAGTTGGTAAACATTGTGCATCGGTTTAAGCCGATAGCGCAGGACAAGTGTGCCGCCCAGGCGAACAAGTTGGATCTTGAACTCGGGATCACGGTCGGCGTTATAGCGCTCAATGACCGGGATCTCGACGCTCAGCAATCGGCGTTTGCCGCTTTCGCTGTCGAGCAGGCCCATGTTCTGCTCCACTTCGTTTCGTAGCACAGGCGGCTCGCCTGCAAATACCACATACAGGCGAGCCGCCTGTGCAACGATAAGCACATCCTAGTAATGACACGGCACCGACTTGATTGCCGAGATCACCTCGTCATCGGTGACCTCTTCCGCGGTGCCGGCGAATGACGTGTTGCGCCGATCCATGAGGATGGCGGCGTCGCTCTCCACGTTGCCGCGCAGGGCGCTGATCAGTTGACGCCGTTCGGTGTCGTTAAGGGGCCTGAAGTCCATGTTGTGCTCCCTTCGTTGGTAGGTGAAAAACAGGGGTCAATGGTCCTTGCCGCCGGCCGCCAAATCGGCCAGCAGCAAGTAAACGTTGCGATCCAGTTGCTCACATGAGGGCGAGATGCCGTGCAGCTCCTCGCCGCGTTGCCAATACCAAGCCGCTTGCCGGTCTTTGAGAACGATCCGCAAGGCGGCGCCGGGTTCCGCCAATTTCAAACACACCACCAATGCCGATCCAGCCGCGTCGCCGACAACTTGAAAAGTCATGCCTGCTTGTTGTACGCACAAGCGCTCCAACGGATTGGCAAAAGCTTCTATGGTCTCCCAAACAGGGTGCAAAGGCAATGCCAGATCGACGCCTTTTGTCACTTCCACGGGCAGTGGCCGATAGTTGTCGTCGCCTTGCTTTAGTCCATACCAACACAGCGTCAACCCATTCATCGTTTGCACATGCGGCGGTCCGCCGTGATCGCTTACAGCTTCAGCGGTGCCAATCGCAAAGATGCCGTCGCCGCCACGCAGTTGGCCGACCCATGCGCTGTCGCCGTGAAAATCGCCGTCGCTGGGATGGCGCAAATTGCCGGGATGGGTGTGCACGATGCCGAGCATCACCAACCTTTTGTCCCATTGGCGAACAATGCGGCTCGCCAGGGCCTGAGCATTCTTGTTGAACTGCACATGGGCCACACCGGCACTGCGCTGAGCGCCCGCCGGCAACGTCGCCAGGACAATTGCGTGATCCACTTCGCGAACGCCCAGCAGAACCCAGCCAATTTCCTCTTCGCCACGCTGACTGGCACGATGGGCTGCATACTCCTCGAATAACGTGCGGCTCACTTCCGCGGTCAAAACCACGCGTTCCAGGCGTTTGAAAGAGCGGGGCAAGGCTGGCAATTGGGGCGCTTCAACCAGAGCGGGGCGACCACGTAAAAACGTGCGCTGCAGAGTGCCATACAGTCGATTGGCCGTGCTCACAAGCCCCTGAAACATGAGGCCGTTTCCTCCATGTGTGTTGCGACTTCGTTACATCATACGGGTCGAGGAAAGGGGTGTCAAAGAAAGCAGGCGCTTAGCCGCGGTCTGAAGGACCGCGCGATTTCAAAGCTCGACGACCAGCCCCTCATAGGGAACACAAGCACGGCAGCCGGTCGCGCCTGGCCCGGCCTTGGCCAGACATTGTGCCGCGAACGCCTCGATTCTCGCGAGGTCGGTGTCATCGCGTTTGGGCTCACGATGGCCAAGGTGCAAACGCTTGACCCCCGCCGCGACCGCGGAGGTTACGCATGCTTCCACCGTGCTGTGGCCCCAGCCGCGCCGGCTCATCGGCGCCTCGCCCATGACGCCCGTTCGGCCTTCATATTCGTCTGTCACATATTGGCCATCGACATAAAGCAGATCGGCCCCGCGGGCAAATTCGGTCAACAGCGGATCAGGCGCAGCCTTCTGCTCATGGTCGGTGCAAAACACAAACGACCGCCCCTGGCAATCGAAGCGAAAGCCCAGACAGCCGCCGGGATGATTCAGTTCGACGGTCGTCACTTTGGTTTGCCCGA
>DASRAT010000154.1:0-8292 GCA_035638015.1 Gemmataceae bacterium
ACAAACACATTCTCGGGCCGGCCTGGCAGGACCACAGCCACTTTTTCAACCGCGTCGGGTTGGATCTGCACCAAGCCCGTTTCGCGAATCCGGCTGACGGGCAACGGCAAGAAGAAAAACGCCAAGATCGCCGCCGCCACCACCGACGCCGAAATTGTGACCCTAATGGGTTTCATGTCCGGAAGCCTCCCACGTTTAGTGATGTTCTTGATGAGCCGGAACAAGGGCCAGCCGACCATCGAGCCCAGCGACAACAGCGCCAGGCCCTCGCTGATCACTTCCAGCTTGTACGGCTTCAAAAAGGTGGACATTACCTTGAGAATGGTAAACGTCACCGCCCAGCGGTAAACCCAGCTAACCACGGCGAAGATTACAAACCAGGTCCGCCGGTGCAGTTCCATGTACTGCTCCGGTTGCATCTCGATGCCCAGGCAGTGCTCCATCACCAGCCGTTGCAAATAGCGATTGGCCCGGTCGCGCAGGTTGGGAATTTCGAGCCAATCGGCCAGCACATAGTAGCCGTCGTAACGCATCAGCGGGTTGCCGTTGAAGACGATGGTGCTGACCGAGCAGACGATCATCAAGCTCAGGCTCAGGTTGTTGATGAACGGATGCCCCGGTGAATTCCACCACACAAAGGTGGCGATGGCCGCGATCATCAGTTCCACGTAGATGCCCGCGCCCGAGATGATGATGCGTTTCCACTTGTTGGGCAGCGTCCAGGCGTCCGACACATTGCAATACATGCACGGCGACAAGCACAAAAACAGCAGACCCATTTCATGCACTTCGCCGCCGAATGCCTTGCAACTGAGGCCATGGCCGAATTCGTGGATTACCTTGACGACGCCCAGCGCCGCCCACATGTACACGACCGTCTTGAACCGGAAAAAGACCTGATAGGACGGCAAACGATCTTGAAAAGCCGTGAAGTGCGTCAGCACCAGCAGGATGGCCCCGAGCATGATGGCGCAGCTCACGGCCATGAAGGTCATGGTGAACATCCAGCGCAGCCACGGCAACATGGCCAGGAGCAGCTTTTCCGGATCGAAGACCGGGATCTTGATGTACAAGATGTTGGTGACCGCTTGCAGAATCTCCGAACGCTTCTTTTCCTTGCGGCGGTCGAAAAGCTGCTTGCCGGCTTGCGGCGATTCATTTTGCGCCAGGCCCGCCTTGAGCAGTTGCTGGCCGAATTGCTCCAGGTCTTCCAGCGTCAGCCGGTCCGGGCGGAAACGCGTCTCGAATGCCTTTTGGGCCTGATCGAGCGTGGTCGTGCCGTCCATCAGCTCGATGAGGAAATGTTCCTGTTCCTTGAAGCGGTAGTAACGGAGACTGACGGGATCCTTGACGACGAAGTAAGTGCGGCCCTCATAGCGCTGAGGGTTGATGTCGAGATCGGGACGGACGCGCAGCCGCACGCGTTTGCGGCGTTCCACGTCACTGGCAGGTACGTCTTTGAAGGCGGGCATGGGGGTTTACCCTTCGGCTGTCTTTACGACGATCGCGATCCACGAATAGCACAGATTGTTATGGAATCACTTGCAAGACGATGCCATTTGCCAAGCGAAAAAACCGGAATGCGCTGTCCAACGTGAAAATCTTGGTCATGGACTTGCTTTCGGCCAAAGCTATCAAGGAAGCATCCGCCAAGTCCATGGGAGCATCTTTGTATTTGTCCATCAAATAAATCATGCGGTCAATTTCCTTGGCTGTTTGGTCATGGAGAAATAGCTGCTTATCGGTATAGAATTTCCAGAGGGCTGCTTGAGCCGAATATCCGGCTGCCTTGTGAAGGAGGTGCATTGCCTCAGCAAAGCAAGGCCAGGTGGTCAGCAACGGTTCATCGGGCAAGTCCGCGGCGGCGGCGCGACAGCGGGCGTGGTTGCCATCATGTCGATCAATCAATGCTACCAATGGGCCGGTGTCCACCAGGTTCACAAACGCCCCTGTTTTCTCTTTTCCACGAGACCTTCCGTGAACCGCTGTCCGCAATTCTCGGACAACGATTCGCCAGTGCCTTCAATGGTGCCAATGTTGTCGCCTAACAAATCCAATAACGACCTGCCGCTGGAGACAGGTTTTCCGGCTGGAGTTTCAACCAACTGACCGCGCAGCATGTCCAGAACTAACGCTTCAGGAGTAATTCCCTGTCGCCGAGCTTGCTCGGCCAACGGCGTCTCAAGGTCCGGCGGAACAATGATTGTCGTCATGATAACCGCTCCAGTTTGTCCTTAACGAAAAAAAACAGAGATCAATGCCATTGCAACCAACATCGTTAGCCAACGCGCTAAGTGGGTCGCAGGCAACTCAGCACCGATAGCACCAGCCCCGTGCCCGCGCCAATTGCCCCTTGCAATAATCCTAACATCTGCCAATACGGCTCCGCCACATGGCTGTAATCGTCCAGCACGTCCAGCAGAAAACCGGCGCCAGCGCCCAGGCCCAGGCTCAGCACCACGGTCAACGGCCAACCCAATAGAAACCGCAAACAGCCGTTGTAAAAAACCTCACGGGAAATCAGCCAGGCCAGCAAAAAGGCAATGAGTGCCGGCGCCAACACACCTCCGTAAAATACGATCCGCAAGTCGGGAAACGCGTTCACTGCTTCGGTTTTTTCGACTACCAAGGCCGGGCCGCCTTCCTCCCCAACCACGTTCAACGCCAACCCTCCCTTGGGCCGCTGGGCCACCTTGAAAGTTATCGGCTTTTCGCCCTTGGACGCCATGGTTAGCTCATCATCCTTGGTCGTCCATTTCCAGGTCCGAAAGCCGGCCGCGGGGTCACGCTCGTAACGATTGACGCTTTCCATGAGCCGGCCCGTTTCGGCCTTGCCGCCCATATGGAATGTCCAGACGTCGCCTTTGGTCCACCAAGCAGGCGGCTGGCCCGGATCGCCGCTTTTGGCCTTTTCAATCTTGCTTACTTTCCAGGTGTCGGCGATCAGCAGGTCGGCCGTGGTCCCTTTGTTGAGCTGCGTTTCCTCCGTCACCATGTAAAACTCAAAACCAGCAATCGCCACCAGCAGGCCGAAAAACCACAGGACCAGGCCGAAATAAAACAGCACCGACATCCAAATCGGCCGGCCGCGTTGCACGCCTGAGTCATAAGCCTGGCCATCATCATGGGCCTCGGCTTCCGCCAGCGTTGGGGCCATCATGGCCGTCCCGCATCGGGGACAGCGAATTTGGCGGCCCGCCTGCGTCGGCCTAATGCGCAACACCTCCTGGCACTGGGCGTTGACACAGACGATACGAAGGATTGTCATTGCTACAGCAAACAAGCTCCCACGTATTTCCGTTTTGCCGTATTTCCGTAGGACGGCCTTCCCAGGCCGTCCCGGACGGCCTGGGAAGGCCGTCCTACGCATTCTCACCGACCGTTGACATTAATTTCCCAGCGGCAACACCACCACGACCGTGATGCGCTGGCCTGGCCGCAGACGGAAGCCGTCCACAGCGTTTTGCGGATTTTCAACATTGGCCGCAATTCGCGTCTTGCCAGCGTTTTGCTCCGGTTCCACCAAGTCCAGCTTCAGCGCCTGGTTGTTGCCGTCCTGCCAGATGCGGTGTTTTTCCACGGTGGTTTCATCGGGCAACGCCCACAGGTGAACAAAGCCGTCCTTGCTGCCAGTCACCGCCAAACGCTGTTTGCCGGGGGAAAACGCCGCACTGGTGATGCCGGTGCGGTCCTTGGTAACCAGCTCGCGCACCTGGAAAGCCCGCTCATTTCGCGTCGGCGTTTTCCACAAATGCAGCCGGCCTTCGCCCGCGCCGCCGGTCAGCATCAGAGAGCCGTCAGGTGAGAACAGTGCCAAAGTGTCAAACGGGTTGGACCCCGCCAGATTGTCCAGAACACACACGGTCGAGCGGTCGGCCATGCTGACCAGTTGGATCGACTTGC
Source organism: Gemmataceae bacterium (assembly GCA_035638015.1). Taxonomy (GTDB): domain Bacteria; phylum Planctomycetota; class Planctomycetia; order Gemmatales; family Gemmataceae; genus DASRAT01. The sequence continues at coordinate 3,904 of DASRAT010000154.1, forward strand.
CCTTGTCGAACAGCATCAACCCTTGCGGGCTGACGCCCAGCTGACCGACGGTGCCGCCGCGGTTGGTGATCGGGGCCAGGGCTTGCTTGGCGCCCTTTTTCCCTAATGTCCAGACGCGAAGAGTGTTGTCACGGGCGGCCGACACCAGCGTGCACTGCGGCGTGAAATTCAGCGACGTGATCGTGCCCTGATGCGGCTCATTGACGCCGTGATCGGCGTCGAACGCATACATCTTCTCACCATCGGCGCTCCACATGACAATGCTGTTGTCCTCGCCGCCGCTGGCGAAATAGTCGCCGTCGGGGCTGAAGGCCAGTGCCGTGACAGGTCCACGGTGCTGGTCGGTAATGACCTTGACCGCCTGGTCAGGTTGGGTGAGGTCCCACAGAGTGATGCTGCCATCGGCGCACCCGACCAGCAGCCAGGCGCCCTTGGGGCTGCAGGCCACGCTGCGGACGGGAGATTTGTGCCAAAGCTGATACTTGGACGCCACCTGGCCGCGCTCCCAAATGCAAACCGAGGTGTCCTCGCTTCCCGAGACAAAGTGCTGGCCATCGGCACAGAAGCCGACGCAGGTTACCTCGGCGCGATGGGCCTTGATCAATTCCAGCACCGGGGCCATGTCGTCCGAAGGTTCCAGGTAGCAGCGGGCGTTCTTGTGTTTTTGCAAGATGGATTGGTACTGAGAATCGACGGAACCTTCGACCTTGAGCCGCGAGATGCCGTAAAGCTGCATTACTGTTTCTTGCGCCTTGACGCCTTCCCCGTTGGATTTTTGAATTTTCTTGATAATGCTTTTGCCGGGTATCTTGGAGCGCAGATCGTGCAGCTGCAGGATGATGTCCGCCTGTAGTTTCTCAAGTTCGGCTGACTTAATGGCTTCTTGCTTTTGCACACGATCTCCCTTGTATTTCTTGACGGTCGCGTCCGCGCCCCCCAGTTCTTCGTCCGTGACAACCGACGGACCTTTTTGGTCACGCAGTCGTTTTAGCCGTTCATATTTCTTTATCGACTCATCAAGAATGGCGTCGGTCGCATCGAAATCCGCCTTCGCAGAAAGAATCTTGGCAGCTTTGCTGTTGGATTCGTGAGTTGCCAGCGCCGGGTCGAGTTTGGCCACCATCTGGTCGAAATCCACGTAGTGCCCTTCTTCCCATGGTTGAAAATAAAAATCCAACCAGTCCTGGCCTCCTTGAAATACGCTTATCTTTTTCAGCGGCCTCGAAGGATCAGCGACCAATTGTTTGCCGCCGGCGACCTCCTGACCGACAAACAGCAATTGTGCATCCCTGGACGGCGAGATTTCCTGTTTGTCGCGTGGCACGACATGGCACGGTTCGACCACAATTTCTCGATAATCCTTTTGCTTGGCCGCCGCCAACTTCGGAAGAGCCACGGCTTCATAAAGCGGATCGCCGATGTCCACCTCGACCTTCTTTGGATCAGAATGTTTGCCGCCGCCCGTATCGAAGCCCATGACATCGTTTAACATGCCCGAGTAATACGCAACGCCGCCGGCAATGCAGACGGCCAGCAACACAACGACAAAAACGCGGAACATGGCAATCTCCCTGGAATGTGGCACAAGCCGTTAGCTTGCGCATGGGGTGCACAAGCTTAACGCCTGTGCTACAAGGATGACGAGCGGCGGGGTTTATCCCCGCCGGGGCAAGCCCGGCGGCTCGTCAGTTTTTCATTCTTTTGGTGCGCATTAGAACCAGAACACAACTTTTTCGTAGAAGAATTCCCACACGCCGTAAAACAGCGAATAGCCCATGGCATGGTTGCCGCAACGGATGCGGGTGCGGACTTCGGCGCCGGACTTGAGCCGGTCCACTGGCAACTCATCATCCACGGCAATGCCGGGGCCTGTCAATCTCACCCAGGCCATGGTCACCGGCTCCGATTCGTTGTTGGCGTCCTTGTTGGGCGTGGCCTCGGCGGCGATCTTGTCGCGTTTCAGCCTGCCCTTGAACTTCCGCGTCGGCTCGCTGGAAAGAAGAATGTCAACTTCCAGCTCGTCTGTTTTCAAATACTCAAAGGCCATCAGCACCTGGCCGATATGTTTTTGCGGAATCTTCAATTCCACTTCCCAGTCATCCAGCTTGTTTCGCTTGGGATCGTATCTGCCGATTTGCAACACGGGCTGCGATTCCTTGACGGTGGATCCCACCAGGCGAGGGAAATCTGACGTGAGCACCACGCCATCGGTGGGCGAGCGCAGCGAAATGCGTCCTGGCCTGTTTTTATCGAAAACGTAAAGCTCCTGCATTTGCGTTCGGAGATTCTCCTTGCCTTTCAAATCGCCTTCCAGCTTGATGCGGGTGATGGTTAATTGGGTGTTTTTACCGCCGTCCCGCACCTGCTCTTGCCTGGCGGCCTCGAGCTGCTTTTTGAGAGAGGCAATTTCGCTGTCCAGGTCAATCATCTGCTGCGAAAGCTCGGGGGAGATCAAATGCACCAGTTCCTGCCCTTTGGACACCTGCGAATTTTGCTTGAGATTGGCGGCGAAGCTGTCGATGACGCCCTGGGCTTGAGGATAGACAAATGGCCGTTCTCTGGGCAAAACCTGGCCATTGGCTTCCATTTTGAGCGGGTAAGGCACGATGATCATCGACGCCAAAAGCACGACCACGCAAGCCAGCACTGTGGCCGTGATGGCCTTGGCCTTGCCGCCCAGACCGTCCTGGACCTTGGCGACCGGCAGCCAAATGAAGCGGAATGGTATGCGCTTGTACTCAATCGCGTTGTAAAACGCCGGGGCGGCATGTTTGCCGATGACTTCGAGCCGGGCGATCAACTGCTCCTGCGCGACCGGCGGGTCGAAGGCCTCCATCATGATGACCGAGCGCGGCGGTTTCTTGCTCTCGGCCTCGCGCTCATCGCGGAGCGGCAATACCACCAGCGTTTTGCTGGTGCTTTCAGCTAGATAAGCATCGAGAGCTTTGTAGACATTCGGCGGCAGCGAGTCGTCCTTGGTGCCAGTGAACACCAATTTGTCACCCCACTGGATCACGGCGTCGAACAGCTTGCGCATCAGCTGTACGAGGTTGGAGCGTTTCTCGACCACATCGGCGCCGCTGATGGCCTCGACCTTGACCTTCCGGCCGTGGCGCAGGCCGACGCTGACGCGATCGCACTCGACCAGCCGGCGACCCTCGTTGGCAACGACATAGGCAACTTCCGTGGGGTTCAGGCTGTTGTGAATTTGGCGGGCAAAGGCCTCCAGCTGCGTCCACACCTGCTGCTGGCCTACCATTTGCCGCAGCTGGGCGTTGCGGGCGTAACCTGCCGCCAGGCCTGCCATCTTCACCAGGAATTGCAGGAAGCCGCGCTGCGCGTCCGGACCACGCTTGGGGTCTTGCCAGATTTCGACCACCCCGGCCGTGTGCTTGTCCACCACAATCGGGGCCAAGAGAATCATGAAGTCCGTGGGATTGCCGGGAGCGGCGCGGTTGCCATCGGCCTGACCCAGACCAGCTCGCGGCGGCACCATCACAGGCTGCGATTTGGTCAACACCGTCCGCAGCAACTCGTCGTGGCTCTCGCGCCCCTCCTCGGAGCGGTCGAGGCCGACTTCGCGCATGTTGATCTGATACTGAAGCTGCAAGTTGCCTTGCTGCGTCAGCAGCCACACTGCCCCCGCAGGGGCGGCCAGGGCTTGCAACACCCGTTGAAGGAATTCGCCGTAGTAATCCGAGGGGGCCAGATCGGCGTCGGAAAGATGGGCGATTTCCTCGGCGAGACGGTTGATTTGTCGACGAGCCTGTTCGATGAGGCTCGATTCGTTTTGTTGTTCGGGAACGTTGCTCACTGGAGACCTCGGGGATGGCGGGCCGCAACTAGGGCGAACGTCCTTTGTGGCCGGCCCGCGACATGGACAGTCCCTTATTGGACGGGTTAAGCCGGACTGTCGTTCCGAAATTCGCGAGCCGAGCCAGAACCTGCATCGTAAACGACAAACGGCGCGGGGGCAAGGGCGAGCCGGCGCGGATTCGGGTACGGCAGCATTGACGGCCCTACAATTCACGTTATTGGCACACTGTGAAGATACGGCAAAGGTTGACTAAACTGTTTGTTGTGTTGCCCTGCCGGCCGAGGCTCCTGTTGCCGAAGTTGTTCGCGCCTGTCCGCCGAGCCAAAACAGGCGCACTCGCCGTGCTGGCGGCGGCTTTTTTTTCCATAAGCCGTTTCATCACGGCTTGGTTGACAAGTTAGGACGAACGATGCGAAGGAATTGATCAGTCAGGACCGTAATTTGGCCAATGGCATCGTGAATACGCTGGGCAAGGCCCGCGGGATCCCACGGATCCTGCGTACAAGAGACGATTCCTTCATGCGGCTGGCCCCGGCGGTGGAGGCGTCTGAAATCGGGATGATTGTGGGTCA
>DASRAT010000155.1:0-2924 GCA_035638015.1 Gemmataceae bacterium
CTTTTTGGCCCGCGTCGGAGAGCAGATACTGGATGATGGTGCCCTTGGTCGTCGCTTCTTCGAGGGAGAGGAGCGTTTTGCCGGGGACCCAGCCGTCTTGCTGCGCGAGGTCCCAGCCTTTGCCCTTCTTGTCGCGCAGGCCGATGATGACGTTGACGCCGTTGTCCTTCATGTTCAGCGATTGGCCGCGGCCTTGAACACCGTAGCCCAGGATGGCGACGGTTTCTTGGCCGAGGATCGCCTTGATCCGCTCGGGCGGATAATCGCAGCGTTCGACGACGGTTTCTTTGGAGTTGCCGATTTGGATGTTGCGCATGGAACCAATTTCTTTGTAGGGTGGGTGGAGTCTTCGGAACCCACCAATTCGACTGGTGGGTTCCGAAGACTCCACCCACCCTACATCATCCTATCTATTTCCACGGCACTGGCTGCTTGTCGAAGAAGGCCTTCAAACCATCCTGGCATTCTTGAGTCAGCCGCGGAGCGGCGCTGCCCTTGGCAGCTTCCTCGACAGAAACCGCCTGGCGGGAGAATTGGTGCAGGTATTTTTTGGTGAGGCTCAAGGCGTTGGGGCCGCCTTCCGCAAGCGCTTGGGCCAACTTATCGGCTCTTTCCTGAAGCGAGGTCCCAGGGACGATTTCGTTGATCAAACCGCAACGCAACGCTTCGGTGGCATCGATCAGTTCGCCCGTCAAAAGAAGATACCGCGCGGCTCGCTCGCCAACGTGCCGTAATAAATGCGGCATCACCATCGCCGCCACCAGGCCACGGCGGACTTCGGGGTAGCCAAATTTCGCTTCGGGGACGGTGATTGCCAGATCGCAAACTGTGACCAATCCCGCCCCACCGGCGACGGCGGCGCCGTTGACCGATGCAATCGTCGGTTTGGGGAAGGTGTAAATTTGGTCGTAGAGTTTCGCTAGACGCAGGGCATCGTCCCAGACGGGCGTTTGCTCCTTGGGGGCACTCAGCGATTCTTGCAATTCGGCGAGGTCCATGCCGGCGCAGAAAACTGAGCCGGCGGCAGTGAGAATGACGCAACGCGCGGCGGCATCGTTCTTGGCCCGCTCGAAGCCGGCGGCAATGGCGTTAATCAGCTCGCGGCTGAGCGCGTTGCGCTTGTCCGCTCGATTAATGGTGATGACGGCGGCGGGCGGACGCAGGGTATACAAAACCAACGGTTCGCTCATATGTCAATTCTCCGTTTAGCCGCTGCTACGCATGGGTTGTGCGTGTCATGTTTCCATAGTTCGGCGGGCGATCAATGGCCATCTGCAACAGCGCTAGCGCCAGCGTTTTGCCCTGCGTATCGATCCGCAATGACCGCGACGCTCCGCCCGCCAACACGTCATGCAGCATGAAATTGACTGCCAACAGATTCGCCGCTTCGTAACGGACCACTTTGGATGGACCGAGCGGTGCGAAATACTTCGCCACCACTTCGGCAGTCAAATGCTCGCGCAACCACGCAAATCCCGCCGGTTGATAAGCGATGACCGCGATATTGGCATGGTTGCCCTTGTCGCCGCTGCGGCCGTGGGCAATGTCGCTCAAGGCAATCGTGTCACTCATGGTTCGACGCGGACCTCTGCTTGCACCAAGTTTTTGGCGATTAGCGCCGGCCAATAAGCGAAGACCTCGCGCACCGGCGGCCGGCCCGTCGTGTAACCCGTGACGCCCGGCGTGCCGGAAGTAACAAGGGGTGCGAATTCCTTGCTGAACCGTTCCACCGCCGCCTTGCGGCTGTCATGCACGCTGACGCGCAACACGACTTCCGCCGGTGCACCCGCTGTTGCAATCACGCCGGGCGCAACGGCTCCAGCGCCTAACACTTCGATGTTGCTTCGATCCAAAGTGAAGCCAGCTCGCTTCAAGCGATCCAAAATCATCTGGCCACAAAGCCGAGCCTTGGCGACGGCGTCTGGTCCCAACAACACCAGGGTGCCGCTCGCCATGAAGCCGTCGCGGTAAGAGATTGACACTTTGTACGTGTTCGTCGCAGGTTTGCCGCGGACTTTGTCGATCCGCACCTCATCTTGGCCGGTTTGTTTCAGTTGAACACTTGTGAAATCGGCCACCACATCGGGCGTCATGTAGGCGGCGGGATCGCCCACTTCGTAAAGCAGTTGCTCGGAGATTGTTTCGATATTGACTGCCCCGCCGCTGTTGGGTGGTTTGCTGACGGCAAAACTCCCGCCTTCGTTCATTTCAGCTATGGGGTAACCAACATTGGCCAGGTCGGGACAATCGCGCCAGTTGCACCACAAACCGCCGGTTGCCTGGGCACCGCATTCGATGACATGGCCCGCCACCGAACCAGCCGCGAGTCGGTCCCAGTCGTTCCATTGCCAACCCAAAGCATGAACCGCCGGGCCCAAAGTCAGCGATGCGTCCGCCACTCGGCCGGTGATGACGATGGCTGCTCCAAGGTTCAAAGCATCCGCGATGGGATGAGCACCCAGATAGGCGTTGGCACTGACGACGCGCTGGCGCACGGAAGTCAATGGTTCGCCAGTATCCTGATTTGCCAGGTTCTGCCCCGCCGCGAGGATGGCGTCAAGCCGAGGCAGCAAGTCATCGCCGCTCACGGTGGCAATCTTGCGATTTGCCAGGCCGGCCTTGTCCAAAATGGCTCGCGCCTTGGCAGCGCACGCCGCTGGATTCATGCCGCCGGCGTTGGTGACGATTTTGAGTTGCGGCTGAGCTTGCAAAATCGGCGTCAAACGATCCAGCACGTCTAAGAAGTCTGTCGCATAGCCCGCCTGGGGATCGCGTTGTTTTTGCAGCGCCAGGATCGACATCGTCAGTTCGGCAAGATATTCGAGCGTCAGATAATCGAGCCGGCCGTCGCGCGCCAACAGAATGGGAGCGTCGAGATTGTCGCCCCAGAAACCGCAGCCGTTGCCGATGCGCACGCCGCTCAT
>DASRAT010000156.1:0-3119 GCA_035638015.1 Gemmataceae bacterium
CGAAGTGGACGCCGAGGCGGACGCCCTGGAACATGCCATTTCCCCTCGGCTTGAGCAAGCCATTGCCGCCCATCTTGGCGAACCACTCGAGGACCCTCACGGGCATCCGATCCCGACGCGCGAAGGCGGCCTGGCTCATAGGCACTTGAAATCGCTGGATGAATGCACCGCCGGCCAGTCTGTAATCATTCGAGAAGTTCAAGACGACAACCCGGAGCGTTTGAGGCGCTGGCAAGCGCTCGGTCTCATCCCGGGAGCGACAGTGCGGATTCTCAGCTACCAGCCGCTCGATGACATGATTCAACTCCAAGTCGGCGAGGCGACCATTCCGGTAGGTAGCGAAGGGTTGGCGGGGCTGCGCGGTGAGGTTTTGCCGGGCGATTGACGCGAATTAAGGATACAGTTGTTCACAAAATGTGACACTATGAAGCGTAAAGTTGTTACGATCGCTTGCTAAGAAGCAAGTGGTTTGATTCGCGCGTGCCGACGATTCCACCTTGCCGATTGTGAAAAAACTCGTTTCGCGGCTGATTTCCTGTTGCGACAGCTGGCCGTTTATGGCTTACTCTAATACAGTTTGCCCATGTCCCCAAGTTACCTTATTTTGTCTAGCTTTAGACGAAAGGACCAACAATGAAGAAGCTGGTGGCGAGTGTGGCCGTTGCGACCCTGTTGCTCGCGACGGCTGGTGATGCAGCCGCGTCGTGTTTTCGGTTCGGGGGTTGCGGTGGTTGCGCGGCACCCAGCAACTGTGCGCCGTGCGCGACGGTTGTGACGGCCGCTCCTGCGGTGCAGTATCAACAGGTTTGGAAAGAAAAGGACGTTGAAGTCCTGGTTTGCAAGCAAGTTGTCGAACAACAGAAGCAAAAAGTCATGGTTTGCCAAAACGTCTTCAAAGACGTCGATGTCAAGTACATCGAGTGCGTTCCGGTTGTGACCCAAGAGAAGCGCAAAGTCATCACGTCCAAGATGGTCAACAAGGAAGTGGACGTGACTTACATGGAATGCGTTCCCGTGACCACGGCCCAGAAGCGCAAGGTCATCCAGTATGATCGCGTCGCCAGCGTGGTCGAGTGCGATGTCCCCTGCTATTCGACCGTCATGGTCGCCTGCTGTAATCCCTGTGGTGGCGTCAGCTATACCTGCCAACGCGTTTGCACCGTGCAGAAGGTCCAACGGACCGTCTACACCCAGGTTGCCAAGGAAGTGGAAGTGACCGTGAACGTCACCACCTACAGCAACATCGAGAAGAAGGGCAAACGAGTGATTTGCGAATGCGTGCCGGTTGAGACCGAAGTGCTGGTCAATGTCTGCACCTACAATCGCGTCGAAAAGGTCGGCAAGGCGAAGGTTTGCGAACGCGTCATGACCGAGCAGGAAGTGCTCGTCAACGTTTGCCGGACCGTCACCGAGAAGCAAATGGTCAAGGTGAAATATTGCGAGTTGGTCCCGGTCACCGGCGCGGTTGCTCCGGCCCCGGCCGCCGTCACCGTTGCCACGATGCCGTGCAACACTTGCAACACCTGCAACACCGGCTGCTTCAGCGCTTGTGGCCTTGGTAGCTGCTTCGGCGGCTGCAACCTCGGCGGTTGCTTCAGCGGTTGCCGCACGGGCGGCTGTGGTCTGGGCGGCTGCTTTAGCGGCTGTGGCCTGGGTGGCTGCTTTGGTGGTTGCCGTTAATTGTCAATCTTGGGAATCATGCCTCCCCTCACGGCGGCGAGCGTCCTACCTGGCGCTTGCCGCCGTTGTATTTTCAGTGGTCCCGGATCGCTCCTCGCGCGGTCTTTGCGGTTGGGCGGCAACGACCCTCGATGCAGCATCACGCTGTTCAATGCTTTGCTTGCGTGCGATAATGTCCGTTACCAGGCCAAAAAACTCGTCGGCGAAACGCCGTTTCTGAAAGCGCAGGGCATGGCGCCGGGCTGCCACCGGCGAAAAGCTGTCTTTGCCGCGCTCAAATTCGACCATTGCTTCGGCGAGACACTCCACCGATTGCTCTTTGAATAACACCCCTGTCGCATCACTTCCTGTGAGGACTGTTTCTACAGCGCCGCCGCGGCCCAGCGCGATGACCGGCGCCCCGCACGCCTGAGCTTCCACCGGCACAATGCCAAAATCTTCCTCGCCAGGAAACAACAACGCTCGACAGCGCCGCATTTGCTCGCGGATAACGTCGTCCGATTGCCAGCCAAGAAATCGCACCTGCGGACCCGCAATGTCTCTCAGTCGTTTTTCATCCTGTCCCGTGCCAATAATGACCAGGGGCCGCCCAAGCCGTCGGCAGGCTTCCACCGCCAGATCAATCCGCTTGTAAGGCGCGAAGGCCGACACCACCAGGTAGAAATCCTCGCGCGACACAGGCGCCGGGCAATAAAAATCGGTGTCCACCGGCGGATAAATGACGCGGCTTTCACGGCCATAGCATTCCGCAATACGGCGTTGCACTGTTTTGCTGATCGCCACGAAATGGGTCACGCGTTCGGCAGTGCGGCGATCCCAGTGCCGCAGCCGGTTTAGCAACCAATCCCGCATGTGAGATTTCAAATTGAGCTTGCCGGCCTGTGCAAAATAAGCATTGCGCATGTGCCAGGCATAGCGCATCGGCGTCAGGCAATAGCACAGGTGCGGCGTGCCAGGCGGCGGCGTTGCCGCTTTGGCAACGCAGTGACTCACGCTGATTACCAGGTCGCAAGCCGGGATATTCCAGCGCGCTGCCGCGGGCATCAGCGGCAGTAAATAACGATAGTAGCGCTCGGCTTTGGGAAAAAAGCGAGAGAAACTGGCATGAATTGGCCGGTTTTCGATGACGGGCGAGACACTGCCCCGTTTGTGCAGCAACGTATACAGCGGAGCCTCGGGCCAGCGCTGGCACATCATCTCAAGGCATTTCTCGCCGCCGCGCATGCCGGTTAGCCAGTCGTGGACCAACGCTATGCGCGTGTCGCCCGTTGCATCCATGCGAAAGTCTCCTCGAGTTTCCCCAACTCTTTTGTGCCGAATCAGTGAAAAAATAGCCAGATCATTTTTTGCTTTGATTTTTTTGCCACTGATTAATGGGAGAAAAATCAAAAGCAAAAAATAAAAGTTGCGAGGCCCAGGTAGTTCGCGCAAATAATGGC